>CANPVY010000134.1 GCA_947581845.1 uncultured bacterium
GGACACGAGCGCAACCAGGTACCGGCCGCCGCGGTCTCCTGTGAGACCGGACCCTCCGGCTGCACGAAGAACACTTCAGGAAGCTCGCTTGCAGCCATGGCACAATGTGGCGGGCTTGCACATCCGTTGGTGGGCCAGAGACGCCGCACCGGAACAACGCCAGCCTGCAGACGGATATGCGCCGCGGAGGGCGCTGGCGCCAGCCCCCACGCAACGACGAAACGCCGGTCACCCCGGAAGTGGCGGTGGACTCAGGTCGGCGTCATCATCCGAGCAGGCCAACACCAAAGGTGGTCCTCACATGATCCAAGAAGCGCACGTGACCTCGCAACAGATGTGGTCGGTCACCCTGGTGACCGCCGTCATCGACATCGTCTTCGTAGGCATCCTGATCTGGCGCATCAAGCCCGCACGCTTCCGCCAGTCGCTGGGCCCGCTGGTCGTTGTCTCCGCGGCCTTCTGGACGTTCATCCTCTGGCTCCCCGTGTGGAGCTACTGGACGTCCTGCTACGGGTACATCTTCCCAGACTGGGTTCGCTGGATCACGCCGATCTACGGGCTCGTCATCGGCGCTTTGCTGGCGCCGCTTTTCTGGTGGCTCGGCATGAAGCTGCCGGGGCACCCGCTGCTGACGGTCGCCATCCTCGGCGGCTTGCACTCGCTGCCTGGCCACATGCACGGGATCTACGGGCGGGACATGCTGGAGAAGTGCCCTCTGCTGGTGGACGTGAGTGCGGCCTCGGCGCTCGTCTTCGGCGTCTTCGAGTTCATCTTCTACTGGTGTGTCGTGCTCACGCTCACGGCGCTCATCGTAAGCGTGCGCGAGCGCTGGAGACGCAGAAGACGAGAGAGCAAGGGGCCGGCTGATAGGAGGTAGCGGACGGGCCGCGCGGCTGGCCGTGAGCCGTTTGTCCCAAATGCTCAGGGCTGGCGTGGGGCCCTCGGCAGGGCGATCGAGGCGCGCAGCCTTCTGAGCAGTCGCTGAAAGCGCGGGTCGCCACGTAGCGGATCCCAGAGCGGGTCACTACCCAGCCCCGCGAGGCCAGGATCGCGCGCTTCGAAAGCGCGCTCAAGGTAGCTTAGCGCCTCATCGTATCTCGCGAGACCCACGTAGGCCGCCGCGTACTCGACGTGCGAGAACTCCTCGCCCCGCTCCTGCTTCCCCTGCAGCTGCTCGAGCCGCCAGGACCAGTAGCCCTGGGCGCCCTGCTCGGCCACCGCACGCTCCAGCTGGGCCACCGCGCGGAGCTCCGCCGGGCCCCCGCCAGCCTGCTCCACGCGCCGCCGGCGCACCGCCACCGCACCAGCGTAGTCGCCGCGCGCCGCATACAGACGCTCAAGGGCGTTCCAGGCGGGCGGGTTGTTGGGATCACGCTCGACCAGCCGCTCGAGGATCGCGATAGCGTCGTCGTGCTGGCCGTAAGCGCCCAGCCGCTTGGCAGTGGCAATGATGCGGAGAGACGGGACGGCTTCCGCGGCCAGTGCGCGCCGTTCCGCCGCGAGCCGCTGCAGCTCGATCTGGCGACCGAAATCCGAGACTGCGGCCACCCACTCCTCGCTTGGCACCGTCACCGCCAAGGAATCGAGCGTCGGCACCGAGATGCGCAGCCCCTCCTCGAGCGACCCCTGCGCTTCCTGAAGCTGCCGCCGAACCTCCACCAGGATCGCCCGGGCGTCCGGGTTGTCCCGGTCCAGGATCACCGCGTGACCCGCCGCCTCCGCCGCCGCCGGCAGCCGTTCGTCCACGGCCTCCGGGTCATGCATGCCGAGCATGAGTTGAGCCGAGGCGAGCCCGGTGTAGGCGAGCGCGTAAGCCGAGTCGATCTCGATGGCCTGCTGGTAATGCTCGACGGCGGCCTCCAGCCCCTCCTCCGTACCCTTTGACTGCTCGAAGCGACCACGCAGGTAGGCCTCGTGCGCCGCAGGGCTCACCGCCGTCACCGCGGCCAAGCGTGTCTCCTCCTCCGGGCTGAGCTCCGCTTGGATCTCACGAGCGATGGCCTGGGCCACCTCGCTCTGCAGCTCGATCACGTTGGCGAAGTCACGCTCATAGCTGTTCGTCCACAGATGCCAGTCGCTGGCCGCGTGGACGAGCTGCACCGTGATGCGTACCCGATCCTCGGCCCGGAGCACCGAGCCCTCCACGATGGCATCGACGTTGAGCTCCTGCCCGATCTCGGGCGCTGTCATCGTCGTGCCGGCGTACCTCATCGTGGTGGTCCGCGACACCACTCGTAGCGAGGCGATCTGGCTGAGCTGCGCGATCAGCGCCTCATGCATACCCGCGGAGAACCAGTCCTGCTGCCCGTCCTCCGCGTAGTTCTCGAACGGCAGCACAGCGAGCGAGTGGATCGCGCTCACCTCGCCGCTGGCGGGCACGCTGCCAGTTCGCGGGGTGCTGACCTGCCCCCTCGATATGGCGACCTCCGCGGGCACCGTCCAGCGGACCACGTACCAGCCGAGGCCCACCACGATCATCACGGTGAGGCCCAGCAAGGCGAGCCGAGCGAAGAGGTTGATTCGGGCCTCGGCACCGCGTGCGCCGGGCGCCATGTCGGCGGTCCGGCGGATGCCCTGCGGCGTGACCTCGTAGACCCAGGCGATCGCCATCACGATCGGGAAGGCGAGCAGCACAAGGACGACCACGAGCCGCAGGGCCCAGTCGGGCGCATCGAAGGCCGGCAGCACGATCTCGCCGGTCTGCAAGATGACGAACGCCACCGCCGCGTAGGCGATGGCGGCGCGCCAGACGTGGCGGCGCTTGAGCTCGCCCAGAAACAGACCGAAGCGTGACGGTTCCTCGTTCATCTTCGCAACATGCGGTTGCTGGATTATGTGCCCTTAATACCGGCAAAGGCAACGTCCGTTCCCGCCCGCCGCTTGACCCTGCCTTGACCGCCCCAGGCTAAGCTGGCCTTGGAGAAAGGAGGAGGGCTCATGCCCCCGACCACAGCCAGGATAGCTCCGTACCCGGTCTGGCGGCCCCGCTTCTGGTGGGCCTACGGCCGCACCATGCGCCCCTACCTGCTGTTCCTCTCGGGTGCGGCCGGGCTCGCGGGCGTCTCGTTCGCTGAGGATCCAATCGGCCGGCGCGGCCTCGTGCTCAGCGGCGTCCTCTTCCTGACCTACGGGTTCGGACAGGCGCTGACCGACTGCTTCCAGACCGACACGGATGCGCTCTCCTCACCCTACCGCCCCCTGGTGCAAGGTCTGGTCACGAGGCGCGCTGTCGCGGTCTGCAGCGTCGCCTTCCTGGTCGCCTGCGCCGCCGTCATCGGGCTCTTCAGCCGGG
>CANPVY010000135.1 GCA_947581845.1 uncultured bacterium
CCGCGCGGCGTCGTCCAGCTCCTCGGAAACCGGTAGCACGCGCACCTGAACGGGCGCCAGCCACACGGGGAACGCCCCGGCGAAGTGCTCGATCAGGCCGCCGATGAAACGCTCCAACGTACCGTAAATGGCGCGGTGGATCATCGCCGGACGGTGGCGTCGGTTGTCCGCTCCCACGTAGGTGAGGTCGAAGCGCTCCGGCAGCACGAAGTCGAGCTGGATGGTGGTACCTTGCCACTCGCGCCCGATAGCGTCGAGGAACTTGAGGTCGATCTTCGGGCCGTAGAACGCACCACCGCCGGCGTCCACCTCGTAGCTCAGCTCACGACGCTCGATGGCCGCGCGGAGCGCCTCCTCCGCCTCGTCCCAGACCTCATCCGACCCGATTCGCTTCTGCGGCCGGGTGGAGAAGTCGAGCCGGTACTCGAGGCCGAAGGTACCGTAGATGTACGCGGCGAGGTCGAGCATCGCGTAGATCTCGTCCTCGATCTGGTCGGGCCGACAGAAGATATGCGCATCGTCCATGGTCAGCCCGCGCACGCGCAGCATCCCGTGCAGCGTACCGGATTTCTCGTTGCGGTAGTCGCTGGCGATCTCCGAGTAACGCAAGGGAAGATCGCGGTAGCTGCGCTGCCGTGACGCGTAGATCTCTATGTGGAAGGGACAGTTCATCGGTCTGACCCGATAGTCCTCCTTCTCCCCTTCCATGCCCATGGACGGGAACATCACTTCGGAGTACGCCTGCAGGTGTCCCGATTTACGGAACAGCGTCTCTCTCGAGATATGGGGCGTGTACACCAGATCGTAGCCCCGCCTCAGCAGCTCGTCCTCGAGGAAGCGCCTCAGCAGGAACTGGATCATGGCACCCTTGGGGTGCCAGTGGATCAATCCGGGTCCCACATCATCCTGGATGCTGAACAGGTCGAGCTCCTTGCCCAGCACTCGGTGATCGCGACGCCGCGCTTCCTCCAGACGCCCCAGGTACTCCTCCAGGCGCGACTTCTCGAAGAAGGCGGTCCCGTAGATGCGCTGGAGCATCTGCCGCCGTTCGTCGCCCCGCCAGTAGGCGCCTGCTGCGTGCAACAGCTTGAAGTGCTTGACCCGGCCCGTCGACGGCAGGTGCGGGCCGCGGCAGAGATCGAGGAACGCTCCATCCCGATACACCGAGATCACCTCGCCCTCCGTGATCTCCGCCAGCCGCTCGAGCTTGTACGGGTCGTCAGCGAACAGCTCCTGCGCCTCCGCCCGGCCAACCTCCTGACGCTCGAACGACTCGTCGGCCGCGACGATCTCCGCCATGCGCGCCTCGATCGCTTCCAGGTCCTCGGGCGTGAACGGGCGCGCGACGTCGAAGTCGTAGTAGAAGCCCTCCGCGATCGGCGGGCCGAAGCCTATGCCGGCGCTCGGCCAGATGCTGCGCACCGCCGTGGCCAGCACGTGTGCCGCCGAGTGGCGGAGAACGTAGAGAGCGTCTTCGTCATCGTCGCTCTCCTTCAAGAACACCAGCTGCCCGGAACGCTCGATGGGCCTGGAGAGATCAATGATCTCGTCATCGAGCTTGGCAGCGACCGCCTCGTCCGCCAGGTCGCCGCCCTGCTGCTCTGCCAGGTCTCGCGCCGAGATACCCGACTCGGCGTCGACCTCGGAACCGTCTGGTAGAACCAGCTTCAGCTTTCCCGCGCTCACTTCTGCCTTCCGTACGGTTGGAGGGTCCAAGCTTAAAAACCGGGGCGCCCACGGATACACCCGGGGCGCCCGGCACGCGGCTCACCTAAAAGCTGACCCGTCTGCCTGGCAGTGTCAAGGCGAACTCGCGATCGCGGCGCGCATCCCGAGGCGCTCCGGCAGGGTCTTGTCACCTGCCGCGCCGAACGCGATCCTGGTACCTGGCAGCACGCTCCGAAGAAGCCGGAGCGATTCCAGTCAGCTCGTGTCAGCAAGAAACCGGAGACAGAGGATGAAGGTAGCGTGCGCGCAATTCCGTCATGAGGGCGATCGAACCGCCAGCCTGGACAAGGCGATCGAGTGGGTCGCGCGGGCCGCCGATCAAGGCGCCGACCTCATCGTCTTCCCCGAGCTGGCGTTCGACTTCTTTTTCCCCCAGGTGCGCGCCGATGCCCGTTACTTCGATTGGGCGGAAGCGATCCCGGGACCGACGACCGAGCGCTTCCAGGTCGCTGCCGCCAAGCACCAGATCGTGACGGTGATCAACGTGTTCGAGCGCGCCGCGCCTGGACGCTACTACGACGCCTCCCCGGTCATCGATGCCGATGGCAGGCTGGTGGGGGTCAGCCGGATGCTGCATATCGCCGAGGAACCGGGTTACAACGAGAAGTACTACTACTGGCCCGGTGATACCGGGTGGCCGGTCCACCCGACGCAGGCGGGACCCGTGGGGGTCGCGATCTGCTACGACCGCCACTACCCGGAGCACTTCCGGGCGCTGGCCCTAGCCGGCGCCAAGCTCGTCGTCGTTCCGACCGCGACATCGACCTCGGAGGAGGCGTTCATGGACGTCTGGGAGATCGAGATCCAGGCGGCGGCCGTGGCGAACCAGATCTTCGTGGGCGTCGCGAATCGCGCCGGGACCGACGGCGAGCTCCAGTTCTTCGGTCGCAGCTTCGTCGCCGACCCGCGCGGTCAGGTCGTGGCCCGCGCGCGCGCGGATGAGGAGCAGTTGCTGATCGCCGAGATCGACCTGGACAGCATTGAGCAGGCGCGCCGCCACCTCCCGTTCCTGAGGGACCTGCGCTACGATCTTTATGGGGGGCGCCAGGGCTAATGAGCCAGAGACTGCGTGGAACGCAGACGGCGGGGTGTGCTTCGCGCCAGGATTGCGCAAAAGCGGAACAAGGGCTACAATTGTTTCTCCCTGCCACTCCCTCAGAAGCCGGATCTGTCTTCCCCCGCTGCCCAAGGTTTTGGGGCGCCTCAACTTACAACCTCCGACCGCACGCGATGGAGGGCTCTCAATGCTCCGTAGGTTGATGCTCGTCGCCGGGCTCCTCAGCGCGCTCGCCGCCCCGGCGCACGGCCAGGTCACCGTCGGGCTCTCCGCCTTCGGCGGCGGCTACCTTCCCGTGAGCGATCTCTTCGATCGGACCCGGCTGGGCACGCTGCCGATCCTCAACCTCGGGCAGGAGCCGGGTTTCTTGGTGGGCGGGCGACTGACCGTCTGGTTGTCGCGGCTCGCGGTTGAGGCGGAGGCGGCCTATGCCCTTTCCAGGCTCGACATGCCGGAGCAGGCCAAGGAGTTTGGCGTCGAGGATCAGGCCGGCGTGTTCCTCGGTAGCCTGAATGTGCTCTACGTCTTCTTCCAGGCGCCGTTCAGCCCGCTCAGCCTTTATGTGTCCGGCGGGGCTGGCCTGGTGAGCCGCGGGGGCGATTACCTGGACACCTATGAGGGCACCACGGACGTGAGCGGCGCCGTGGGGGCGGGACTCCGCTTCGGCCTGCGGCCGCTGATGCACGTGCGCTTCGACATCCGGGATTATGCCTCGTCGTTCAAGCCGACGAACCCGCAAGGTGAGGAGCTGGACGCGAAGCTGCAGAACGACATCGTCGCCACGCTGGCGCTCGAGTTCGCGTTCTCGCCGATGCGCTAGCCAGCCGTTAGCGCCGCAGCTCGAAGCGCACCAGGCGCCAGCCCTCGTCGGTGCGCTTGAAGATCATTCGCAGGGCCAGGTCATGTTTTCGCCGCTCGCCGGTGCTGGCGAGGCGGTGGCGCATGACCTGCTTCACCTGGACCACGGCCTCGTCACCGCTGACTTCGAGCGGTTGTCGCTCGAGGGTCACTGATAGACCCTCAGCCTCCTCGAACCACACACGCAGCACTCGGGCGTTGTCGCTGGGTACAGTATCGGGATAGACGTCCCGCCTGAGACCCG
>CANPVY010000136.1 GCA_947581845.1 uncultured bacterium
CGGTTTCTCGATCCGCTGGGGCGGCGCACCACGCAGGCCGGTCCCTTCACGTGCTCCGGTTCTGCCGGCCGGACAAGTCGCTGAATCGCCGTCTACGGTTCCACCGGAAGCGATCTCAGCCGGGGAAGCACTCGGCCTGGCGAATCGGATCGTCGAGACGGCGATCGCCGCGATGGGCGAGCCCTACCGCTGGGGCGGGACCAGCACCGACGAGGGCTTCGACTGTTCGGGGCTTGTCTGGTACGCCTACGCCTCGCACGGCGTTCACCTCCCACGCGTCAGCCGTGAGCAGGCGCGCAGCGGCCGACCCGTTCCCGCCTACATCCCGGAACTCAGGCCGGCGGACATCTTGCTGTTCTCCGACCGCCCTGACGTCGTGACGCACGTGGGCCTGTATGTCGGGGACGCGTACTTCATCCACGCCACGCCGTCCGGCGGCGTCCGAGTCGGTATGCTCGATGGCACCGGCGACGAGAACGATCGCTGGTGGCTCGCCCGCTGGGTGGGAGCGCGGCGCGTGCTGGAATGAGCGGACTCTTGCAGCAGGCAGGCGACGCTAGCTGGATCCGAGCCACTCCCGGGTGAGATCCAACACCCGGTTAACGTCACCCTCGTTGTTGTATACGTGCAGCGAGAAACGCAGAATCCCACGTCGAACCGAGAGCCGGACGCGGTTCTCGACCAGGTGCTCGTACAGTCGGTTCATTCTGGGGTCGTCCGCACTGTAGTGCCTGCCACCTCCACTCGTGCCCACGGCAACGATGTGGCCCACGTGAGGTCCCGGCTCGCCGCCTGCCACCGGAAGACCCAGCCCGAGCATCCCGTTGATCAGCCGCTCCGCTAGGTCGCGGACGTAAGACTGGATCCGCCGAATTCCCAGTCCGAGCAGGAAATCGAGCGACGCCTTGGCGGCCGCAGCTCCCAGGTAGTTGTAGTTGCCCAGGTCGAAGCGTCGTGCACCCGCGGCAAGCCGCAGGCTCTCGCGATCCATCGCGGTCTCGTGAGCGTCGCCGCCAAGCGCGACACCGAAGCGAGCGAGGTAGGCGGGCTGGATGCGCTCCGCCCAGTCGCGCCTGCAATAGAGAAAGCCGCAACCATAGAAGGCGAGCAACCCCTTCTGCGTGGCGGCGGCAAGCCCGTCAACCCCCATCTCCTCGACATCGGTATGTATCACACCAACCGATTGGGCGGCATCAACCAGGAAGAACGTTCCGAGCCGACGACAAGCATCCGCGATCGGTCGCACGTCGGTGATGAAACCCGGCGCGAAGGAAACGGTGGGAACGGTGACCAACCGCGTATGGCCGTCCATCGCCGCCACGATCTCGTCGGAAGGAACGTGGCCGTCACGCGGCTCGACCGTCCGCAGCTCGACACCAAGGCGCGTGTTCAGGTTGAGCCACGGGTAGACGTTGTTGGGATGCTCCAGCTCCGGACAAAACACGATGTTGTCACCGGGCCGCCAGGCAAGCGATGCGGCAATCGCGTTCAACCCCTCAGAGGCGTTCTTCGTGATGGCGATCTCGTCCGGCTCGGCATTGACCAAGCTCCCCAGACCCTCACGCGCATGCTCGACCGATGCCAGCATCTCACCCTTGTCCCAGTCACCGGAGATGTGCACGTCGAGGTGTTCCTCGACGACGGCTCGAACACGAGTGGACAAGAGACCGCGGACCCCTACATCCATGTAGGTCGACCGCTCGGCCCCCGGAAACAGTGCGCGCGCCTCAACGAGATCTCGCCGGTTGTCCGGGTTCCCTGCACTGTCAGTAGTCTGCATCGAACCTATCCCTCACACTGCGCTGTCTTGAAGCAAGTTTCTTTCCGAATGGGCGACGATCACGGTCCCCACCAAGTCGCCCATGCAGTTTACGGTCGTGCTGCCCATGTCGATCAGCCGATAGATGCCGCCCACGATGGCGGCGATCTCGAGCGGCAGGTTGAAGGCCTGCACGAAGATGAGCGCGACGACCAGGCCGCCGCCAGGAATGCCTCCGGACCCGGTAGTCAGGATCAGTCCGATCAGGAGTATGCTGATCTGGGACGCCAGGCTGAACTCCACGCCCGCCGCCTGCGCCGTGAACAGCAGGACTCCGGCCAGCATTATGGCCGTGCCGTCTTTGTTGAGCTGCGCGCCGAGCGGCAGCGTGAACGTGTAGACGCTGCGCGGCAGCTTCATCCGCTGCTCCGCCACATCGAGCGATACGGCCAAACTGGCCAGACTGCTACAGGTCGCGGCCGTCGTCGCGTAGAGCGGACCACTCTGTTTCAGGAAAGCGAGCGGCGAGTAGCGTGTAAGTGAGACCAGCAAGGCCAGATAGACGACGACCATGAACGCCTGCGCACCCCACACGCCGCCAAGGAAGACAGCAAGCGGTCCGAAGATCGCGCCTCCGTACTCACCCACCGTTGCGGCCGCCAGCGCACCGAGGCCGATAGGACCGAAATACATGATCATGCCGACCAGCTTGCGGAACAGCTCCGCTAGCACGTCGTAGGCCTTCTGGAGGGGTTCCCGCGAACTTTGCGGCAGGAACAGGGTGACCAGGCCGAGGAAGATCGCGAACACGACCACCTGGGCCACATTTCCGGTTGCGAACGCCTCGAACACGTTCTCCGGCACCAGATCCAGCAGCACGTCGATGACGCTCGGCGCCTCACCGAACGTTGCATCCACCTGCTCGGTGAGCTGCATCCCTGCGCCGGGCTCGAGCACATGCATCACCACGAGCCCTGTCGTCAGCGCGATCGTCGTCGTCAAGAGATAGTAGAGAACGATCTTGCCACCCAATCTGCCCAGCGCGCGCACGTCGCTGAGACTGGTCAAGCCGGCCAGTAAGTTGAAGAAGACGAGTGGGATGACCGCCATCATGAGCAGACGAATGAACAGATCGCCCAGTGGCTGCACCACGGTCGCTTGCTCGCCGAAGATGATGCCGGCTATGACGCCCAGCACCATGAACAGGAGGATCTTCACGCCCAGCGACAGCCGACGATAGCGCTGGTAAAGGTTGAGGCGCGGTTCGACGCTCGACCCGGTCATCGGATGCCGAGGTGCTGGAACGTTCGAGCCATCAGCTCGTCGTAATAGGTGAGGTAATTGTCGCGCGTCTGCGGTACGAACTCGTCGACTCGGGCCGGGTTACCCTCGAGGATCTCGCCGTTCGGCCGAATGGTGTGGCCGATCGACCACATGAACTCCACCACCGGCTCCTGACTACGCGGAAAGACGAGCACCTCCTCCCATTCCCACGTGTTGCTGTACCCGCCGGGCGACATCCCGATCGTGTGTCCAAGCTCGTTGTCGACTATGATCGAAGCGAATTGATCCAGATGCGACCCACCGTACGGACTGAACCAGCACACCAGCGGGCCGCGGAAGTGCAGCTCGGCGGGATCGATGATGCCGTCGGAGTACTCGGGCAGGTGCGCCAGCTTGAAGGGTACGTTGTTGGTGTAACGCTGCCCCGCCTCGATCGCCTTGGCGACATCCCTCTCCAGCCACTCGCTGACCCAGGTGCCGTCATCGAGCTCAGGCGGAAGACTACCGCGGTCCCCGCGCCTGATTCCTCGAAGCATGGCCTCGATGAACGGCTGCGTGATGTCGCTGATCCGGAGATTCCCGAACGTTGTCTTGAACGGGCGCGGCGAGAGCCGCCGTACGGCGTAGGCTCCGAGAGATCCACCACCGCTCCGCGTCGCGTCCACCACGACCGCATAGTCCAGGATGTCTTGGTCGACCGCGTACTCCATCAAGCGATCGACGGCGGTCACCAGGTCGTCTCTGAAGCCGTGCCACTGAAGAAGTACGATACGCTTCTCGCGGCACAGGTAGACATCGAAGCTCTCCGATGAAGAGACGCGCGTGAAGCCGGAATAGCGGCGCTCTCCGTGGCCTACCCACTCGATCTCAGCGGGCGGCAGGTAGGGCAGCGCGAGCGAGTACCGTTCCCCGCTCCTCCGTTCCAGGATCAGCTCCAGGCTCGCACGGTAGAACTCGGGCGGGAACTGATGGCTCCTCTGCGGTATCCACGTGGCGAGCTGCCACCAGAATCCGTTGATCGTCGAGTAGCGGTGGTACGGCTCGATCTCCGCGACGTAGTCCGCGAAGTCTCGACCGTTGACGGCGATCAGCTTATCCCCGATCCCGGGAGCTTCGCCCCGGCCCGACTCGCGGATGTCCTCCGCATAGTCGCTCACGAACACGAAGTACGCCCCAGGAGTGCCATAGTCGGTGGCGAACCGGATCGGCGCGTGCAGGACCCGCGAGCCTGGGACCGGATAATTCGCCTGTTCCACTCCGGTCGTGTCGGGCAGCGAGATACCACCCTCGACCAGGTTGATACGGAGGTGCCGGTCCTTGCGAGCGTTGCTGATCTTAGCCAGCGCGTAGTAGAGCTTCTCCTCGCTGTCCGCCGCGATCAGCTCGTCCCGGAACCGCAACATCTCCCGTTCCACGTCGAGACGCAGCGTCCGGTTCTTGACCGGCGAGAACGATTCCCGTTCCAGCGTCTTCGCCAGGATGTAGTCGAACAGTGCCGCCCGGTCCGCAGGCGTGCTCTGAGCCGCGACTTGGTTGACCACCACCGTCTGAGCCGCGCAGAGCAACGCAGCGCACCGGATGACGCCCCTGAGCGACCCGGCCCCCGGCGTACGTGGCGATCTTCGCTGCGTCATGGCAGAGACTCCTGAGCGGTATGAGGTCTACCGCCCGACTATAGAGTCGACGGAGCCAGGTGGCCAGTCCGGGAGATGCTTATGTTCGAGCGGCGACCA
This sequence comes from uncultured bacterium, assembly GCA_947581845.1. Lineage (GTDB taxonomy): Bacteria > Gemmatimonadota > Gemmatimonadetes > Palauibacterales > KS3-K002. Next base: position 4,777 of record CANPVY010000136.1, read on the forward strand.
GGTAGCCCACCGCCGCAACCACCGCCGACAGCACGCATCCCCACGTCATGTCGACGGCGGCCACCAGCGTCGGAAAGCCCTTCATTGTCGCCAGGTTGGTGAGATCGTAGGTCGCGTAGGCCACGATCCCGAAGAAACCTCCCAGCAACACCGCCCTCAGTAGCGAGCCGCGCTCCACGGCCGGCAGGACCGCGAATACGACCACGGCGGCGACGAAGAGCAAATAGAAGAGGATGGCAGGCAGCCAGCGGACATCAGGGCTCAGTAGGTGGCCGAGCTGCTGACGATAGAAGTTGCGGGCCAGGAGTCCCAGCCAGACGAAGTCGAGCAGCAGGAAGATTACGAGCGACGCGGCATACGTTTGTATCGCGACGATGGTCCTCATCCTGGACCCCCCTTTTCTAGAAGCGGTGCTTTCCGGCGGCCGCTCATTCGCCGGTTGACCGGGCCAGGCCCCGCTCCGGCACCGCGCTGGGGCCCGGACCACCGATGACCACCCGCTTCAGCCCAGCGGCGAGCCCGTGAACGATAAGGTACGCGCAGGGCACGACGAGCAGAGTGAGCAGCATCGAGAGGCTAAGTCCGCCCACCACGGCGAGGGCCAGCGGCTGCATCAGCTCCGAGCCCTCGCTGATGCCGAGCGCGAGCGGGAGCATGCCGCACACCGTGGTCGTCGTGGTCATGACGATCGGCCGCAGCCGCACGGCACCCGCGTCGACGACGGCCTCTTCGACCGGCAGTCCCTTCTCGCGGCGCGCGATCTCCACGTACTGCACCAGCAGGATCGCATTGTTGACGACGATACCCGCCAGCAGGATTACGCCCAGCAGGACCGGCGCGCTGAGTGCGGTCCCTGTGATCCAGAGCAGCAGCCCGACGCCAACCAGCGCCAGCGGGATCGAGAAGAGGATGGCCAGCGGGTCGCTCACACTCTCGTACTGGATCGCCATCACCACGAAAACAAGGAAGATCGCCAGCACCGTCACGATGATCAGGTTCCGCTGGTTCTCTTTGAGCGCCTCCTCCTCGCCGCCGTAGATCAGCGAGTAGCCGTCCGGTAGCTCGAGGTCGCCCAGCACCGCGCGCACCGCCTCCGTTACCTCGCCGACGGTAGCGACCTCCTCGTTCACGTCGCCGGTCACCCGCAGCTGCCGGTTCTGATTCACCCGCAACACCGTCGTGGGACCGGTGCCCAAGCGGACGTCAGCCACGTCACGCAGGTAGATCGGCCGGTCCCGTCCCGGGAAGAGCGCGATCGAGCCGAGGTCTTCAGGGCTGGTGAACGATTCCCGTGGCAGCCGCACGCGCACGTCGTACTCGTTGTTCCCTTCGGTGAAGCGCGTGGCGATCGAGCCGTCCAGCGCGGTCCTGACAGTCTGACCTACCTGCGCCACGTCGAGCCCCAGGTCGGCGGCGCGCAGTCGGTCGATCTCGATCGAGAGCTGCGGGCTCGCCTCCTCGGTCGACGGCTCCACCCCCTCGAGTCCGGGGACCGTGCGCATCAGCCGGATCATCTCATCGCCCAGCCGTTGCAGCTCAGCCAACTCGTCGCCCTGGACCGCCACCGCGACATCCGAGCCGGCGATGTTGGTGCGCAGCCCGCGAATCCGCGGCGGCCGCACGAAGATGCGGGCGCCCGGGACGCCCAGCTCATCGATCTTCGCCTGCAGCTCGGCGACCCAGCGGTATGCTGGCATGTCGCGCCGCTGGCTGGCGGGCACCAGCTGGATGCCGAGCGAGCCGCGGCCGCCGCTCGACATCGTGGAGCCGCCGAAGAGAAAGCCGCCGGCCGTCGTGAACACGTGCTCGACGTACGGCATCTCGGCCACCTGCGCCTCGACCTGGTAGGCCACCTCGTTGGTGCGCTCAGGCGAGGTGCCCGGCGGCATCCGCATGTAGATGCCGACGTTGCCGTCATCGACGGCGGGCAGGAACTGGCTCCCCAGTCCCCGCGCCAGCAAGCCGACGCCGGCCAGGCTCGCGAACGCGGCGCCCACTACCAGCCAGCGGCGCCGCACCGCGCGGCCGGCGACCACGCGATAGCCGGCCGTGAAGCGAGCCAGCCACCGATTGAAGCCGACGACGATCCGGCTGCGGGCGAGGTGACTGCTGCGCTGGACCTTGGCCAACTGCGCGGAGAGCATCGGTACCAGCGTCAGTGCCGTGGCCAGCGAGCCGATGATCGCGAACGAGATGGTCAGGATCAGCTCGCGGAAGACGAGGGCCGCCAGGCCGGTGATCAGCAGGAACGGCACCACCGCCGCCAGGTTGGTCAACGTCGAGGCTACCACGGCAGAGGTGACCTCGCCCGAGCCGCGGTGCGCTGCCTCCTCCGGGTCCGTGATTCCCAGCTCGCGGTGCCGGAAGATGTTCTCCAGCATCACGATCGAGTTGTCGATCAACAGGCCGATCCCCAGCGCCAGGCCGCCCAGGGTCATGATGTTCAGGGTCAGGCGCCCCATCCCCATCATCACGAACGTCGCCAGCACGGCGAGCGGGATGGAGAGGCCGATGATGAACGTCTTGCGCAGGCTACCCAGGAACAGCAGTACCACTGCCATCGCCAACGTCGCGCCGATGAGCGCCGCGTTGCGCACGCCCCCGACCGCCTTGCGGATGAAGAACGACTGGTCCGAGGTGATCTCGTAGCTGATGTCGTCCGGTATGTAGCGTGACCCGGCGAGCTGGCGCAGGCGCTCGCCCACGCCCTGAGCGACGGCGACCGTGTTCGCGTCCGGCTGCTTGCGCACTGAGAGCTTCACCGCCGGCACCCCGTCCAGCCGGGCCCAAAGCCGCCGCTCCTGATGGGTGTCGCTGACCTCAGCGATCTCGGACAGCGGTATGCGCTCCCGCGTGCCCGGCACCGTAAGCAGCACGTTCCGCAGGTCGTCCACGCTGCGGAACTTACCCGCCGTCTTGCCGACGATCTCGAAGCTCGGCGAGGTGACGTTGCCGACCGCGACGTCCTGGTTCTCGGCGCGGATGCGCGTGAGGATGTCAGACACGGTGAGCCCGTAGGAGCGAAGCCGCTCCTGGTCGAGCGTCACGCGGATCTCGCGGACCAGACCGCCCGCCACATCGATCGCGGCCACGCCCTCGACGGTGAGCAGTTGCGGCTGCAGCCGCAGCTCCGCCCAGTTCCGCAGCGATACCAGATCGCGCGTCGGCGAGCTGAACCCGACCTCGAAGACCGGCATCTGGGACGGGTCGAACTTGAAGATCGTGGGCGGATCGGCGTCCTCGGGGAGTCGCGGGCGCGCGCGATCCAGGTTCTTGGAAGCGTCCTGCAGCGCGAAGTCGATGTCCGTGCCGAAACTGAAGTGGAGGTTCACACCGGAGCGGCCCTCGGTTGTCTCGCTCTCCAGCTCGGTCACGTTCTCCGTCGTCGCCAGGCTCGTCTCCAGCACCTTGGTGACCTGTTCCTCCATCACCTCGGGTGCCACGCCCGGATAGGTGACCCCGGCACGCAGCTGCGGGTAGTTGATCTGCGGCAGCAGATCCAGCCGAAGCTGCCCGATGTAGAACAGGCCCACCACGACCAGTACCGACGCCGCGGCAATCGTCCCGATCGGTCGGCGAATCGCCAGACTGGGGAGCCCGCGGTACCTCCTCTCCTCACTCATCGCGCACCTCCGCCCGCCGACGGATCGCCCGCGACCCGGACGACCGTGCCCGGCCGCAGGTTCACATGCCCGGAGGTGACCACCCGCTCGCCGGCCGCGAGCCCGGCCGTGACCTCGATCCAGCCGGCGACGGTCAGACCCGTCTCGACCGGACGGTGCACGAGCGTGTCGGCATCGACGAGGTACACGAAAGCGCCGCCGTTCGAGACGCCCACCGCGGATGCCGGCACGGCCAGCACGTCGGCCCTACGGTCCAGCGCGAACTCGACCCGCGCCAGGAACCCCGGTCGCGCCTCCACCCCGGCCGGCCTGCGGCCCAGCGCCACTTCCACGGGCACCAGCCGGCTCGCCGCGTCGGCGCTGGGAAACACGCGCCGGATGCGGCCCGTGATGCGCGCTTCCGGGTACGCGTCGAGCTGCACGGTGACCGGGTTGCCGGGCTCGAGATGCACGACGTCCAGCTCGGAGACCCGCACCCTGACCACCAGCAGCGAGTCCTCGGCGATCTCGAACAT
>CANPVY010000137.1 GCA_947581845.1 uncultured bacterium
TAAGTGAGATCGTCGTCCAGGATGTAGACTTTCGGTATCATGAATGCAATATTTAGCGACAGTTGTTGAACTTACACAAGCCCGGCTCACCAGCCCCCGACCCTGCCGCTATACTGGATGCCTGTGGAAGACGCCTTCCGAGTCGTTCTGATCGACGATGACCCCGACCTCCGCAAGCTGGTGAAGCTGACCCTGGAATTCACGGCCGGCTGGGAAGTGGCGACGGCGGCCGACGGGACTGAGGGGATCGAGGCGGTGCGTAACGCCAGACCCGACGTGGCGGTGGTCGACATCATGATGCCGGGGATGGATGGCTACGAGGTTTGCCGACGTCTCAAGCAGGATCCGCAGACGGCGGATATTCCGGTTGTCTTTCTGACGGCACGCAAGGAACTCGACAGGGCGAGGATGGAAGCGGCCGGTGCGGCAGGCGTGGTCGTGAAACCGTTCGATCCGGACCAGCTAGCCAGCGAGTTGCGCGCGCTCTGTGAGGGGGAGGGGACTTGAGTGTCCACGTCGACACCTGATGAACTGCGGGCTGTTGATGAGCAGCTGGAGGAGATCCGGCGCGAGTTCCGTGAGGGGCTGGCGGACCGCCTGGAGAGGATGCGTGCCGCGCTCGAGGAGCTGGCTCGTGGCTACGAACATGGGGCAGCGGAGAGCTTTCATCGCGCCGCGCACTCGCTGAAGGGAGCCGCCCCGTCCTTCGAGGCGGACGAGCTGGTCGAGCCGGCTGCGAGCCTTGCGGAATTCGGTCTACGCTGGTGCGAGGACGGTGCGCTAGCGGCCGCCGAAGTTGCCGCCGCGTTCGAGGTTCTGGAGCGGCTGACGGCGGCGGTGCGGGAGTTCGCCTCGCGAACTGAGGATGGTGGGACGGGATGAAAGCGGGCGCGGACTCTCACGGCCTGTGGGCGGCACGTCTCGAGGTGGTTGCCGAGCTGGCATCGCTCATCAACACCACCTTCGACCTGGATGAGATCTTCCGAACGGCGATCGAGAAGCTGCGGCGGGTTCTGGAGTTCCGGCGGGCGAGCGTGGTGCTCGTTTCCGAGGATCGCCGGGCCTACTACCTGCATACGCTCTGGGATGCTGCGCAGGGTGGCTTCACCGACGCGGAGGGTGCCTATCCCATCGAGCGCGGCCTGACCGGCCAGGCGATTCGGACCGGCAAAGCCATGCGCCTCGGTTCGTTCGAGGGCACCCAAGGGATCCGTACCGACGATGAGAAGAGGGTCTCTGCACTGATCGTGCCTCTGCACGTTGGCGGTGAGGTCATCGGTACGCTCAACCTCGGTGCGCAGGAGTCGGAGACTTACGGCGACGATGATCTCGAGCTCGCCGTTCTCCTCGGGCGACAGATCGCCACCTCGCTGTATTACTCGAAGCTGCTTGCCACGATCGAGCAGCAGCGTGAGGCACTGGCCCGCGAGCACGCGCACGTCGAGTCGGAGCGCAAGCGGCTGGAGTCGCTCATCGATGCGAGTGATGCCGCCATCCTCATGGTCAGCAACGAGCGCGTGGCCTATGCCAACAGCCCCATGGCGGAGCTGCTTGCGCTTCCCCGCGAGGTGATCCTCGGAGCCCCGCTGGAAGAAATCAACCGCGTACTGGCGCGTTCCTTCGCGGATCCAGCTGACCTGGCCGCGCAGGTATCCGCGTTGCTGCGTGGCAGCGGGTCGCTGCGCGATCGCGTCGAGTTCCACTTCCCGCGGCGGCTCGTCTGCCAGCGGACGGTGACGACAGTGCGGGGAAGCGAGGGTGACGTGCTGGGCCAACTGGTTCTCTATCGGGACATTACCCGGGAGGCGGAACTGGAGGCGGCGAAGAGTGAATTCGTCTCTCTCGTCAGCCACGAACTACGGACCCCGCTCACGTCGGTCAAAACGTCGCTCGGTCTGCTCTTGCGAGGAGCGGCCGGTACGGTGTCGGCGGAGACCCGTGAACTGCTGGAGATCGCACTCCGTAATCTCGACCGGTTGATCCGGTTGGTCGATGATCTGCTGGATCTTTCGAGGATCGAGAGCGGTCGCGTAGTGACGAAGCTGGTACCGATCTCGGTGAAGGAAGCGGGTGTACGGGCGGTCGACGCGGTGGCGGGATTCGCGCAGGAGCGCGAGGTGAGGCTTGAGGTTGAGGAGTCACCCGCAGCCACGCTGGTGATGGCGGATGCCGACCGCTTGCAGCAGGTGATCGTCAACTTGCTGTCGAACGCCGTGAAGTTCTCGCCGGCCGGAGGGCGTGTGGGGCTGCGCTGGTGGGAGCAGGGCGATCAGGCGGTCGTGGAGATCGCCGACCAGGGACCAGGGATACCGGCGGAGCAGCTGGAAGCCGTCTTCGACAAGTTTCGCCAACTCGAGCGCGGCGCCACACGGAAGTACGGCGGTGCGGGTCTTGGCCTCGCCATCTGTCGCAGCATCGTCGAGCAGTTCGGCGGCCACCTCTGGGCGGAGAGCGATGAGGGCCAGGGATCGAAGTTCTTCGTACGATTGCGAATCGCCCACGCGAGGCCGGAGGCTCGCGTAGCGGTGCCGCTGGCCGCCGGGCCGCGGTCCGTGCTGTTGGTGGAAAGGGATCCCGACTTGCAGCGGCTTTTCCAAGCGCACTTCGAAGAAGAAGGTTGGGAGGTCTTAGTGACGTCGTGCGGCGCGGAGGGGCTGGAGAAGGCGCGGGAGGGTAGCGCGAGTCTCATCGTGACTGGCCTGGAGCTGGAGGACATGCACGGCCTGGAGTTCCTGCAGCGGCTGAGAGGTTCGCCCGCCAGCGTGGACATACCTGCGCTGCTGGTGGGCTCGGGCGGTGATGCTGCCCAGGCCGTGGCCTACGGGGCGGATGGCTGGATCGTGGGGGACGCTGATGCGCTGGTAGCGGAAGCGAACCGACTGCTTGCCGGCCCGCGGCGGCCGGTGATCCTGCTGATTGAAGACGATCCGGCGGTCCGTACGGGCCTCGCCCGTGGTTTGCGGCGTGCCGGCTACGCCTGCCTCGAGGCAGCAGGCGGAGAGGCGGGACTGGAGATGGCGCGTGAGCGCGCGCCCGATCTCGTGCTCACGGATATCCAGGTGCCGGGTATGGACGGGCTGGTCGTGCTGCGCGAGTTTCGAGCCGATCCCAAGTTGTCCGATGTGCCTGCTATCGTGATCACAGGACATCCCGCGCAGGACGTTGTGGAAGCGATCGATTCGCTGCAGGCCCACTTCTTGGCGAAGCCTTTCGCTACCGCGACGATCTTGCGTGAGATCGACCGGCTCATCGGCGCCTCCAGCGAGCCGGGCTGAGCCCGGCATCTGGATTCCCAACTCAGAACCCAAGCCAAACAT
>CANPVY010000138.1 GCA_947581845.1 uncultured bacterium
AGAATCTGCGACAGCGCCACGTCACCGCGGCCGAGCGCCGCGTAGAGACCCTCGACACTACCGAGTCCGGCATTCGCGACCGCCGCCTTCAGCTCGTCCTCCGACAACTTTCTGCGCCGCTTACCGAGCTCCCGCTCGAGATACTCCTTGCCGATCTGGATGGCAGTCCTCTGCTCCTCCTGCCGGATCCAACCCCGTATCTTCTGTCGGGCGCGGGCCGTGCGCACGAAGCTCAACCAGTCGCGGGAGGGAGTCTGCTTGGGATTCGTAACGATCTCGACCGTGTCCCCGCTCTTGAGCTCACGAGTGAGCGGAGCGATCCGCCCATTCACACGGGCAGCACCGCAATGGTACCCGACCTCAGTATGCACGGCGAAGGCAAAGTCGATCGGCGTCGCGCCTTTCGGTAACTGTTTGACGTCGCCCGCCGGCGTGAACACGAAGATCTCGTCCTGGTAGAGATCGACGCGCAAGAACTCCATGAACTCGTCCGGCTCTCTCGTTTCCTGCTGCCACTCGAGGACCTGTCGGAACCAGGCCAGTTTCTCATCCACCTCGTCGGGCGCGCCCTTGTAACCTTCTTTGTACCGCCAGTGCGAGGCGATCCCGAACTCGGCCGTGCGATGCATCTCCTGGGTGCGGATCTGGATCTCGTACAAGCGACCACCGGGTCCGAAGATGGTCGTATGCAATGACCGGTACATGTTCGACTTGGGCGTGGCGATGTAGTCGTGGAACCGCTCGGTCAGCGGCGTCCACTTATTGTGAATGACGCCGAGAGCGTGATAACAATCCTTGATGCTCTCGGTCATCACCCGGATCGCCATCAGGTCGTAGATCTCCTCGTAAGGCTTCCCCCGCCTGACGATCTTGTTGTGTATCGACCAGAGGTGCTTCGGTCGTCCCGTCACCTCGCACGAGATGCCCGCCCTCTCTAACTCCTCCCGCAAAGGCTCGGCCAGCTGGCTGATCCACTCTTCCCGCTGCTTGCGGCGCTCCCGTACCTTCTTGGCAAGCCGCTTGTAGGCCTGCGGCTCGAGGCACTTGAAGGCGAGATCCTCGAGCTCCCAGCGTAACCTGGCCATGCCCAGTCGGTGCGCCAGCGGAGCGTAGATCTCGCGCGTCTCAAGCGCGATCCGGCGCCGTTTGCCCGCCGGCAGGGCCTCCAGGGTTCGCATGTTGTGCAGCCGGTCGGCCAGCTTGACGATGATCACGCGAGCATCGCGTGCCATGGAAAGCAGCAGTTTGCGGAAGTTCTCGGCCTGCTGCTCAGTGCTGGAGCTGAACTCCACTCGGGCGATCTTGGTGAGGCCATCAACGATGGTGGCGATCTCTTCGCCGAAGGCCTCGCGGATCTCATCCACCCCGATGTCGGTGTCCTCGACCACATCATGCAGAAAGGCTGCGCAGATCGTCGCCGTGTCCAGGTACAGGTCGGCCAGGATCTTCCCGACCTCCACACAGTGCGTGATGTAAGCCTCGCCCGACTCGCGCTTCTGACCCTTGTGGGCACGCTGGCTGTAGGCGAAGGCACGAGCCAGAAGGCCGAGATCGAGCCGGTGCCGGGTTTCCTCGACGGCGCTGAGGAAGTCGGCCGGCAGCGAGACCCGAGCGTCGGCTTCTGCCGCGGCGCTGCCTTCAACGGCCGGTGCGATGGTCTCGGTGTTACGCTCTGACGCCATACGAATCGGGCGGGTCACATACTTGCCGGGGTGCCCACCTAGCAGGCAGGCCCGTGCTGAGAATCCTACACGCGAGCCGGGAGCCGCTTTCCGACTCCACGGCGACGGGACCGTTTCCTTAGAATCGCTAGATTTCGGCCGAAGGGCAAGTTAGGCCGGCTGCCAGGGCAGGGGTGAGCTGGCGCTGACGGATCAGGGTGCCAGAACCCGGCTACCTCTCGTTGCTTGCCAGCAGTCCCAGATCGAGGAAGCTGACATAGCGGCCGTTGCCGATTACCACGTGGTCGCGGACCGGAATGCCAAGAACGCGGCCGGCCTCGACGAGTTGGCGCGTGATTTCCTGGTCGGCCGGTGAGGGAGTGGGATCTCCGCTCGGGTGGTTGTGGACGAGGATGACGGCGGCCGCCGCTTCCACCAGGGCAGGCGCGAACACCTCTCGCGGGTGCACCACGGAGGCGTCCAGGATGCCACGTGTGATCATGACCTCGCCAATCACGGCGTTCTGCGTGTTGAGGAGCAGAACATGGAACTCTTCCTGGCGCAGGTCGCGGAGCCGCAGCTGGAACCTCTTGTATACGTCACGGGGCGTCGTGACCCGATCGTTATCCTGGAGAACTTCCTCGGCAGCACGCCGCCCGAGCTCGAGTGCCGCCAGGATCGCTACGGCCCGCGCCTTGCCGATCCCCGGCACGGCCATCAGCTGTGAGCCCGGCGCGCTCCCCAGCCGGCGAAGCGAGCGCCCGAATCGCTCATAGAGGGCTTCGGCCACCTCGAGCGCGCTGCGGCCCCCGGAGCCGCTGGATGCCAGGATCGCCAGTAGCTCGGCTGTCCGCAGCGCTGAGGGCCCCAAAGCCAGAAACCGCTCACGCGGCCGCTCGCGCGATGGCCAGTCCTTGATCTTCGCTGCAGTCGTGCCGCCCACTTCCATTCGCCGCTTCCCTCGAACAACCGAAAGGCACCACGCCTAAACTAGTCGGAGCCGTCAACGGATCCTCACCAACCCGCGATCACGGTTGGGGCGGCATATGGGTGGGGATAGATGAGTCTTCGCCGGACAGGCCTGAGATGCGGTCGTTAGAGGGGCGGTGCTCCCGGCCGGCCATGGCACTTCTTGTACTTCAGCCCCGACCCGCAGGGGCACGGATCGTTGCGGCCGATACGCTCACCCGCACTCACCGGCTTCGGCGAGGTCTGCTCGCCCCGGTTCGTCAGCAGGGGGCTGCCGCGCTCGGCTCGCGTCGCGCCGCTGGCGACTGCGGCTCCCGTTGATCGGGGCGCTCCGCTAACCACATCGGCCTCAGCCGAAGCCGCCACGCCGGTAGGTGCGAACCCCTGGCGCGCTGCCACCACCGCCGCCCCGGGCGCATATCCTTCGTCAGTGGTATCGAGCGTCGGCCCGCTGACCCGGGTGACCTGCGGAGCCCGCATCGCCTGCGGAACCATGATCTGGGCCTTGAAGAGGCGATCAGCCAGAGTGGACTGGATATCGCTCATCAGATCGACGAACATGTCGTAGGCCTCTTTCTTGTACTCGATGAGCGGATCCTTCTGACCCCAGGCCCGGAAGTAGATGCCGGCTTTCAGCTGGTCAAGGTCATACAGATGGTCCTTCCACTTCTCGTCGACCGTGAACAGGAAAATGTAGGAGAGAATTTGATCGGCCTGGTCGGCGAAGTCTTCGACCTTGCGCTTGAAGGTGGAGTGGGCCTTCTCCACGACGTAGTCGACAAGCCCGTCCCGGCCGCCGAAACCCAGCGCGGCGTCCAGCGAGTTCTCGTCCGGCAGCTCGGGGCAATGCAAGAAGAAATCGATCAGCAGACGATTCTTCAGACCTGCCAGGTCCCAGTTCTCCTCATGCCGGCCTTCAGGGATGTACTCGTCTACGCGGCTGAGGACCGCGTAGCGGATCATGTCCCAGACCTCGCCCTTCAGATCCTCGCCCCCTTCCAGGGCGAACAGCCGCAAGTCGTAGATCACCTCACGCTGCTGGTTCATCACGTCGTCGTATTCCAGCAGTCGCTTGCGGGAGTCGAAGTTCATCATCTCGACGCGCTTCTGGGCCCGCTCGATCGCCCGCGTCACGAGCGGGTGAGTGATGACTTCTCCTTCCTCGGCCCCGAGCTTATCCATGATCTTGGCGAGCCGCTCGGCCATGAACAGCCGCATCAGGTCGTCTTCGAGCGACAGGAAGAAGCGGGACGCACCCGGATCGCCCTGGCGGCCTGACCGTCCGCGGAGCTGCCGGTCGATGCGGCGGGAATCGTGACGCTCCGTCCCAAGGATGGCGAGACCACAGGGTGGGTCGTCGTAGCAACCGAACCCTTGCGCCTCCAACTGACCGAGATCCGACTCCTCATACAGTTGGCCGAAAGACGGCTGCTGCTCTTCGATCGCACACACCCGGCACTTCACCACGCCCGGCCCCAGTTTGATGTCGGTGCCCCGCCCTGCCATGTTTGTGGCGATCGTCACAGCACCCGGCCGGCCCGCCTCGGCAACGATCTCCGCCTCGCGCTCGTGGTACTTCGCATTGAGGACATTGTGCCTGATGCCCCGGCGCCGCAGCATGCGGGAGACCGTCTCCGACGTATCGACGCTCGTCGTACCGACGAGGATCGGCAGGCCGCGAGCGTGCAGGCGCTCGATCTCGTCGAGCAGCGCGGCATACTTCTCACGCTTGGTCTTGTAGATCACATCGTCCAAATCGATCCGCCGCACCGGCCGGTTCGTCGGAATCACCACGACCTCGAGGCCATAGATCTCGTGGAACTCCGATTCCTCGGTCTCGGCTGTCCCTGTCATCCCGGCCAGCTTCTCATACATGCGGAAGTAGTTCTGAATCGTGATCGTCGCCAGCGTCTGCGTTTCGCCCCTGACAGTCACGGTCTCCTTCGCTTCGACCGCCTGGTGTAGACCGTCACTCCAGCGGCGGCCAGGCATCTTTCGCCCCGTGAACTCATCGACGATGATCACCTGGCCGTTCTCGACGACGTAGTCCGTATCGCGCTCGAAGAGTGTGTACGCCTTAAGCAGCTGGTGGATGATGTGTATCTTCTCGGACTTCTGGGCATATACGCGCTCGGCCTGCGCGATCTTCGCCCGCTTCTCGTCTGCGGAAAGCGACTCGTCCTTATCGATCTCGTGAAACACCTGTGACAGGTCGGGTACAACGAAGGCCTCGTGGTCATCCGGCGACAAGACATCGAGCCCTTGATCGGTCAAGTGGACCTGGTGTCCCTTCTCATCCATCGAGTAGAGGAGCACCTCCTCCAACTCGTGCAGGCGTTTCTCGCGCATGTAGTCGGCCTCGACGCGCTGCATCATCTTGCGTACGCCTGGCTCCTGCAGCAGCTTGCCCAGCTTCTTGCTCTTCGGCATGCCGCGGTGGGCCAGAAGCACCTTCTTGCCCATCTCATACAGGGCTTGTGGGTCGCCGTCTTCGCTTTCCCCCCCTTCCAGCAGCCCTTCAGCCTCCGCCACCAAGCCACTGACGATCCGCGCCTGTTTACGCGCGAGGCTAGAGACCTGGGCATTGAACTCCGCGTAGCGTCGGTTGTCCTCACGACCGACCGGGCCACTGATGATCAGCGGCGTCCGCGCCTCGTCGATGAGCACGGAGTCCACCTCGTCGATGATCACGTAGTTGTGGGCGCGCTGCACGCGATCCTCGAGGCGGTGGACCATGTTGTCCCGCAGGTAGTCGAAGCCGAACTCGTTGTTCGTTCCGTAGGTGATGTCCGCTTCGTAGGCGTCTCGCCGCTCTGGAGTGCTGGGCTCGCTAGCATCGATGCAGCCGACCGTGAGTCCGAGATACTCGAACACCGTGCCCATCCACTCCGAGTCGCGCTTCGCCAGGTAATCGTTCACCGTCACCAAATGCGCGCCACGCCCCGGAAGCGCATTGAGATACAAGGGCAGTGTGGCAACCAGCGTTTTGCCCTCGCCCGTCGCCATCTCCGCGATCTTCCCTTGATGCAGCACGATGCCGCCGATCAACTGCACGTCGTACGGCACCATGTCCCACTCCGTCGTGTGACCGCGGACAACGATTTCGCGGCCGAGCAGGCGGCGGCACGCCTCACGCACCGTGGCGTAAGCCTCAGGAAGCAGCTCATCCAGTAGTTCCTGGGTCGTCTCCTGCAGCTCCCTCTCCAGCTGGCCGATACGTAGCGTCATGCGCTCACGCTCATCCGCCGATTCCGTCCGCTTCTTCGTCTCCTTGAGCTGCGCGATCTCATCTTCCAGCGCCTGCGTGCGCTCGCGGATGATGGCCCGGAACTTCTCAGTCTGCGCCTGGAGCTGCTCCTCGCTGACATCGGAGAGGCGCTCTTCGTAGCGAAGAATCTCATCGACGGTCGGCTGGATCTTCCGGACGTCGCGCTCGAATTTCGTACCGAGAAAGTTGGTGACTACCTGCTTAATCATCCCTGGATTCGCTCGCTGACTATTTCGGGTCCGCTGTACAAGGAGTGTTCGTCAATGATCCGACGCACTGGGTCCGGTACCAGGTAGCGGTAGGGGCGACCAGACCTGATTCGTTCCCGAATCTCGCTGGACGAGATCGCGACATGCGTAACCTCGACCGTAAGGAAGTCGAGCGCGATGGCCGGCTCAACCGCAACGGCGGTCTCGGCCCGGGACATCACCGCCAGGCGAGCTCGCTGCACCAGCTCCTCCACGCGGTGCCAGCGATGAATCTCGCCCAGAATGTCTGCGCCGACCAGCAGGAACAGCTCCGCGCTCGGATTCTCCGCCTGCAGCTCCGCAACGGTGTCCACGGTGTAGGATGGACCCGGGCGACGCAGCTCACGCCCATCTACGGCAAACAGCTGCGAGCCTTCCGTGGCCGCCTCGATCATCTCAAGGCGCAGCGACGCGGGCGCCTCCACGCTCCGCCCCTTCAAGGGGTGAGTGCCTGCCGGGACGAACAGTACTTGGTGTAAGTCGAGTACCGCCGCTGCATCGTCTGCCACGATGAGATGACCCACATGAGGCGGATCGAAGGTCCCGCCGAAGACACCCAACCTCATCAAACCGCCAACGCCCTTTCGACCTGCCGTTGCTCCACCGATCTCAACCTACAGCTCCCGGCGAGTTCTTCTCCACCTCGCGCGCCTGGGGAGAGTCAGGGTATTCCTGCAGCAACCGTACGCGGGTTTCCTCGGCCTCCCGCGAGTATCCGAGCTCTCTGTACGTCTCATAGAGGGTCAGAAGCGCCTGGGGCTCGACGGAAGCGCCCTTGTAGTCTTCAAGCACATACTCCAGGTACACGATCGCCGAGTCGTAGGCGCGTCGCTTGTAGTAGAACAGAGCGTTTAGGTAGTACTTACGCGCAAGCTTGTCGGTTAGTTCCCTAATGCGCTGACTCGCCTCGTTTGCGTACGGGCTACCCGGGTAGAGCAACACGACGGAACGGCACTCCCCGATCGCCTCGTCAGTGTATTCCTGATCGAGCTCCGGACGGGGTGAAAGGTTGTAGTAGGATTCACAGGCCCGGTAACGCGAGTCGTCGGCGAGGGGCCCCGCTGGCCGAAGCTGCGCCAAGCGCAGAAACTCGGTTGCCGCTGTGAGGTACTGTTCCTTGTTGAAATAGGCCTCACCGACCAGGTACTGGGCGCTGTCCGCCATGCGATGCCCAGGATCCAGGTAGAGGAAACGCTGCAGCGCCTCAATGGCTTCGTCCCAATCGCGCTTGTCGAATCGCTCCCGACCGATGCTGTAGAGCTGATCGGGAGTCGCCTCCTGCGGCAGCCCTTTCGGGCAACCCACCAGAGCCAGCAGCAGCGCGAGCAGCGCCAGCTTCCGGCTCGCTTGACTCATCGAGCTTCCTCCTCCGTAGTCCGATACCGGATGGTGCGAATGCGATCCTCAGCGAGCCGCACGCGACGTCCGGTACGACTGGGATTCAAGTCCAACACCATCTGATACGACCTCAGCGCCTCGTCGAACTCGCCGAGGCCGAAGAGGATCTCCGCTTTCTCGAACCAGGCATCGTCGAGCAGTGCCTGGGGCGACCCGAGCTCGATCACCAGCTCGAATCGCGCAAGCGCCTCAGCAGGCCGACTTGCCAAGCGATCTCTCTGCGCCAGCTGGTAGGCGCACTGACCCGCATGCCAGCGGGCGTCGGCTCTCAGCTCGCCGCCCCGGCGCTGCTCGAGGAACTCTCGATAATGGGCCAGGGCTTGGCCACACTCACCCAGCTCGTAGTATACGCGCGCGAGCTCATAACGGACCTGTGGCTCGATGCTGTCCGACTCCGTCGCCAGCACCGAGAGATAGAGCGGCAGGGCGCTCGCATACTCACTCAGCTCGTAGTAGTAGCGGGCGAAGGGCAGCGAGAGTTCGTCGGGAACGCTGCCTGGCCGAATGGCCTCAAGCTGCTCCAGCGCACGCGCCATCCGCGCCCGGTCGCTCCGCTCCAGCGCTTGCTTCGCCATCGTGAGGTAGTCGGCCACCGCCTGGTCCGCGAAGGACGAGTCGACGGCAAGCAGCCGCGAGTAGTACTGGCTGGTCTCGTCGAGGCGGTCGAGCTGTGCGTAGCCGTGGGCGAGCCGCAACAGGACATCCGGTTGCTCACCGCGCTGGCGCAGGGCCACCTGGTACTCGGCAATCGCAGCCTCTTCGCGTCCCGCTCCCAACAAGCGATCGCCCCAGGCAAGATGATCGCGCTCGTTGCCCCGGCATGCGACGGCCGCAGGAATCAAAACGCCAACGACGATGAGTCGAATTGGGGGTCTCAGCCGCGCCCCTCCTCGCCGGCCGGCTGCTTGCGAGGCATGTTGAGGAAGGCTCGGGCCTTGGGGTGGTCGGGAACCTGCCGGAGGCAGGCTCGCCATTCCGCGGCTGCGGAGTCGTATTCACCGGATCGGTAATGCACCAGGCCGAGCGCGACACGGGCTTCTACATACTCGGGGTGCTCGGCCAGCACATTGCTCAGCTCTTCCTTCGCCTTCTGCAGCTGACCACGTTCCATGAAGGAGCGAGCCAACTTCGTGCGGATATCCAGGAAATCCGGCCTCAGACTGACGGCGCTCTGATACTGCTCCACAGCCAGGATATAAGAGCCGAGGTCGGCATAGAGGTCACCGAGCTCCATGTGCATGTTCGCCAGGCGCGCGGATACCGAGCGGGAGAACGGCCGGCCGGCGGAATGGTCGCAATCCCACGCCTGTCTGAATGCTTCGCGCGCCTCATCGTAACGACCCAGATCATTGAGCGTGATCGCCCGGTTGAGGTGAGCTTCCACGTACGACGGGTTGAGGGCCAGCGCGCGGTCGAACTCCTCGAGCGCCGCCTCTGGCTGGCCCGCCAAGCCGAGCGCCAGGCCCAACAGGTGGCGCACGTCGGCATAGCCTGGCTCTCGCTCGGCTGCCTCCCGCAGAGCCGAGATGGCTCCCAGGTACTCGTTCTGGGCCAGGCATTCCTTCCCCTTAGCGATGAGCTGGTCCGTATTCATCACAAAAAGAAGCTAGGCCTTCTTCGCCCTCTCGGCAAGCGAACCCGCGCGCGGTCTCCGGTGGAGGATTCGCCTCCAGATGCCGTATTTCAGGATGCAACGCAGCGCAGATAAGCCGTCCTTCCAGCTAATCTTCTTCCCCTCGGCGTAGGTCCGACCGCTATATGAGATTCCGACCTCATAGATACGCCAACCCCCGAGCGCCAGCTTGGCCGTGATCTCCGGCTCAATCCCGAAGCGCCTCTCCTCGATCTCGATGCTCTCCAACACGGGCCGGCGAAACATCTTATAGCAGGTCTCCATATCCGTCAGATTGAGGTTGGTCACCATGTTCGACAGCAGGGTCAGTAGCCTGTTGCCCACATAGTGCCAGAAGTAGAGGACCCGATGTGGCCCCTGACCGGCGAAACGCGATCCGTACACGGCATCCGCCTTGCCCTGCTCAATGGGCTCGAGCAGCCTGGCGTACTCTGCGGGATCGTACTCCAGGTCCGCGTCCTGGATGATCGCCGCTTCGCCTGTAGCCCTGGACACGGCCTCGCGGATCGCCGCGCCCTTACCCCGGTTCTTCGGTTGCAGCACTAGGTGGTCGATCTCACCGGCTTCCCGGAGTCGCTCGAGCACGTCACGCGTGCCGTCTACCGAGCAATCGTCGACCACGACGATCTCGGTATCGAGCGGCACAGCCCGCACGCGTCGAATGACCTGCTCGATCGTCTCGTGCTCGTTGTAGACCGGGATG
>CANPVY010000139.1 GCA_947581845.1 uncultured bacterium
CGCCACTCAGCCCGGAGGTGTGGACCGGCTCTCGCTGGGCGTGGCCGCCATTTGGAGCTACGACGAGCGTTACCTCGAGACGTTGCCCTACTTCGCCTGCCCCTCAGAGGCACCGTCCGTTCCCTGCCAGGAGGTCGAAGCGCCCTACGCCTGGAGCCCTGGCCGTGACCACGCCGTCGTCGCTGAGGGGGCGTGGGGCAGGGGAGTCTGGAGTGCCCCGCGGCTCCAGGGTAGCCTCGCCGTGGGGCTGAAGCTGGCCGGCGGTGACTACGGTTACCTGCGGGCCGAGCTCACGTCGCGGGTGGAAGGACGGGCAGGGCAGGGGCGTTGGACCGTCTGGCTGCGCGGCGGCTGGAGTTCCGATGAGGTACCCCAGCAACGGCGCTTCCTGCTGTACGGCGCGGATCCGGTCACCCGCTGGCTGAATCCCTATCTGGATGCGAAAGGAGCGCTCCTAGCTGATATCCCCTTTGTCATCCCAGGAGGCGCGAACCTTCGTGCCTACGAGGCCACGCGACCCCTCGTGAAGCGATATCTGGCTGCCGGGGGCGAGATCGCCCGTGACATCGAGACGGACGTCGGTGCCTGGGGGCGTGTCGCCGGGTTTGCCGAGGCCGCATGGACACCCGGCATCCCCGATCGCCTGGGCCCGGAGCAGCTGAATGAGGGCGGGTCACTCCTCTTCGACTGGCAGGAGCTGCCGGCCGGCGAAGGCGAACCACTGGGCCGCTTTCGAGCTCGCAGCCTGGAAGTCAACGAGATCTGGGCCGACGCCGGTCTGGCCCTGAGCGCGGGATACGACAAGCTGGCGGTGACAATCTCACTTCCGCTCTGGGCCAGCGACCCAGCATTCGCGGGGGAGCCCATCAGCGGCGGCGACAAGAAGGCTCTGGCTCTCCGCTGGGCCCTGAGCATCAGCTTCTTCCCACAGGGGCGTGCGAGGGACTGATGGAAGACCGCTCACGCTGCTTGATCTTCGATCCCTTCTCGGGGATCAGTGGCGACATGATCCTGGGGGCGCTCATCGATCTCGGCCTCGGTAGCGAGTGGCTCATCGAGCTCGTCCACGAGTTGCCGATCCCGGTCCGCGCCAGCGTGACCACGGTCAAGCGAGGCGGTTTGCTGGCGCAGGCGGTCAGCCTGGAGCCAGAAGAGCCGCAACCCGCTCGGCGGGGACTGGCCGAGGTGCTCGAGATCGTGGAGGGCGCAAAGATCGATCAGGCGGCACGCACTGTTGCTGCCGCGGCTTTCCGGCGGCTGGCCGAGGTCGAGGCGGCGCTGCACGGCGTGCCCGTCGACCAGGTCCATTTTCATGAAGTGGGGGCCGACGACGCGATCGCCGATATCATCGGCACCGCCGCCGGCATCGCGGCCCTCGAAGTCGAGTTCTGCTTCACCCGACCCGTCGCCATTGGGCGCGGTTGGATAGATGCCCAGCACGGCAGGCTGCCAGTGCCCGCCCCGGCTACTCTCAAGCTTCTCGAGGGAATCCCCCTCTTCGAGACCGACCTCGAGGGTGAGCTGACGACTCCCACTGGCGCCGTGCTGCTGGCAACCCTCACGCGAGGCCAGCGCGCACCGTCCAGCTTCGTGCCCATCCGCTCCGGGTTCGGCGCCGGCAGCCGTGATCCCTCGACCCACCCCAACTGCACCCGGCTCCTGCTCGCCGAGCTCGACCCACGAGGCGCCCTGTCCGTGCTCCAGGCGGACATCGACGACATGTCGCCCGAGTACCTGCCGAGCCTGCTCCAGGCCCTGCAAGAGGCCGGCGCAATCGACGTCTGGACCCATCCCGTACAGATGAAGAAGGCCCGAACCGGCATCAGACTTGAACTGCTGGTCCCCGAGGCCCGCAGGGAGGAGGTCAGCCGCACGCTCTTCGCCGCCAGCACGACCCTGGGGCTGCGCTTCTGGCGCGTCGAGCGAGAGGTATTGCCTCGCGCCACAAAGACCATAGTATGGCGCGGGTTCCCTATACGCGTGAAGACCGGCTACGCGCCGGATGGGCACGTTCGCTACAAACCGGAGTACGATGATGTAGTTGCAGCCTCTCAGGCGACGGGCTTAGCGCCGCTGCAAGTGCGGCAGGCGATCGAGCGTGAGCTGGGGAGGGGGCCTGAACGTTAGCTATGTCACATTATAAGCCGCATCAGGCACATCACGACGAGGGAGGACGGCAGATGACCTTACGTCGTTTGGCAGCAGTAGGCGGCGCGCTCGCGCTGTTCGGAATGGGGATGCTGCCCACAAACACGCTGGGCCAGGAGTGCAGTGGCCTCAGACCCAGAGGTGGGAGGTGGGTCGCCAGCGCCGAGCTGTATCTGGACCGGGCCGCGAGGCCTCACCCACCGGACGAGAGGCGCGATCTCTACCAGCAGGCGTTGGACGTACTGGCCGAGGGTTTCGTGCAGCAGCCCGAGAATCCACAGAATTACTTGCTGGCAGGACGGGCCTACGACGGGCTGGGTGACTACGTCGGCGCGGACAGCGTCTGGCGTAAGGCGGAGGAGATGTGGTCCTGTTACCACGGCAAGATCGACACGCTGCGCTACAGAGCCTGGACCCAGGCGTTCAATCGCGGCGTCGGCTACTACAGGCAAGGCGAGATAGAGAGGGCCGCGGAGGAGTACGAGAGCGCGTACACGGTCTACGACAGGCTGCCGCAGCCGATGCTCCAGCTTGGCAACATCTACGCACAGCAAGCGACGAGCGCGGAAAGCGAGGAGGACCGCACGCAGCTGCAGCAACAGGCGATCGAGGCCTTCGAGACGGCGATGGCGACGATGGAGCACGCGGAGCGACTGAGTCTGGAAGACCGTCTGCAGTTCAGTCGGGCGGGATACTTCAACCTGGCCCAGCTGCTGGCGTTTCAGCAGAGATATGAGGAGGCGGCGCGAGCCTACGAGGCATTCTTGGCTCAGGAGGCCGGCAACGTGGCGGCTCTCTCGAACGCGGCGGTCGTCCTCACGCGCGCCGCCCGCCAGACCGCTTCGCAGGCGCAGGAGCTGGAGGAGGGGCCCGAGAAGGAGGCTCTGCTCGCGAAGTCCGACTCTTTGCAAGACGTCGCGACTCACTACTACGACCAGCTGCTCACCCGCGAGGATCTGGAGGCCAACGACTATCACAACGTGGGCATAGGTCTCAGCCAGATCGGATTGCATACCCAGGCCGCCGAGGCCTTCGGCAAGGCGCTCGAGCTGCAACCGTACCGCGCGAATTCCCTCGAGGACCTGGGACTAGCGCTCTTCTACGGTCAACAGTACGACACGCTACTCACGGTCGCCCAGAAGCTGGTAGAGCGTTACCCGCTCAGCGAGAACAACCTCAATCTGCTTGCAAGCGCGTATCGTGAGCTGGATGATACACAGATCGCTCTCGAGCTTCTGGAACGGCGTAACGACCTCAACGTTGAGCTTCCGGATCAACACCTGCAGCTGGAGGCTGGTGAGGGTGTCTTCACGGTTACCGGGGTTCTGCGAAATATCAACTTGGAGCCCGGTAGCTCCGTGGAGCTGGTGTTCGACTTCTACGATGACCTCGGTGAGTTGGTCGCCAGTGCGCCTCTGACCGTCGATGCACCCGAGCAGGGCGCCTCTGTGCAATTCAGCGTCTCGGTCGAATCGGCAGCCCCCATCTCGGGGTTCACCTATAAGCTCGCGGACGGCTAGCCGAGACCCGAAATCCGACTGCCAAAGGCAGGCCAATTTCGCACGGCGACCGGGGCGTTTGAGTCTGTCGCCCCCGTCGCCGTGCTGCGTTGTCGTAGCCAGCACGCGCACAAGTGTCCAGCAGCGCGCCCACGCCAGAGGCCCGCGGGATCCCCTGATCTCCAGTAAAGCTGTAGTTGACAAGCGTTAAGTTGCGTCTAGATTGGTGGTTAACTCGGGTCATGCAATGGAGCTTGTTATCTCGCTGATCGGCGCCACGCGCCACGCGATTCCATGTGCGCTCCAGCCCTCACGCCGCTGCCCGCCCAGCCCTGCATCCGGCACACCGAGCCGGAGGGGGATGTGGCTGCGATGAGCCTTCCCACGGTGGCGATCGTCGGCCGGCCCAACGTGGGCAAGTCGACGTTGTTCAATCGGCTGGTGGGCGGCCGGCTGGCCATCGTGGACAGCCAACCGGGAGTCACCCGTGACGTTCACTTAGCCGAGGCGGAGTGGGCGGGGCGACGCTTCTATGTGGTCGATACGGGCGGAATCGTCGAGGGCCACGTTGGCAAGCTGGAGGATGCGGTACGGCGCCAGGCTCTTGCAGCGATCGAGGCCGCGGATGTTATCGTGTTCATGGTGGACGGGCGCGAGGGCCTGCATCCGTTGGACGCACACATCGCCGAGTTGCTGCGGACACGGAAGGCGCCGACGCTGCTGGTCGTGAATAAGATCGACAACCTGCCTGACGCGACTGAGCACTTCGAGTTCTACGCGCTGGGCTTG
>CANPVY010000140.1 GCA_947581845.1 uncultured bacterium
ACCCAGGCGTACCGAGGTGCGAAGACAGTCCATGGCAGTGTCGCCCCCACCGATGACGACAACCCGGTCGCCGATCTCGGGTGGGTCCTTCAGCTCCGGGGGCCGCAGCTCTTCGGCCACGTTAGCGCGGATCAGGAAGGGCGTCGCGTTGTAGATCCCGTTCAGGTCCGAACCCGTGATCTTCGGGTCGGCAGCGACACCTGCGCCGACGCCCAAGAACACGGCCTCGTAGCCTTGCTCGAACAGGTCATCGATAGTCACGTCACCGCCGACCTTGGTGTCATAGACGAATTCCACGCCCAGCTTCTTCGTGTATTCCACCAGATCCTCGACCACCTTATGGCTCATCTTGAATTGGGGGATCCCGTAGCGCAGGATGCCGCCCCCGCTGGGCCAGACATCGAAGACCGTCACGGAATGGCCGCGCTTGGCCAGCAGCTGCGCGACTGTGAGGCCGGCGGGTCCGGCACCGACGACCGCTGCCCGATGCCCGGTGGCGGCGGCAGTCGTCGTATCACGACCGCTGTGAGCTGTTTGGTAGTCGGCAACAAAGGCCTCCAATCGGCCGATCGCCACTGCGGGCTTGCCCTTCTTGACGTAGATGCACGCACCCTCACACTGGAGCACCTGCGGACAGACGCGCCCGCAGACCTCAGACATGGTGCTGGTCTCACGTAAGACGGCGGCGGCCTCCTCCACGAGGCCGTGCTCCAGATGCCAGAGCGCCAAGGGGATGTCGTTGTGAAGCGGACAAGCCTTGGCACAGGGTGCACCAGGACACTGGATGCAGCGCTTCGCCTCGGCCATCGCGCTTTCCAGGTCATAGTGCAGGTACACCTCGTCGAAGTTATGAACGCGCTCGCTGGGCTCCTGCTTCGGAATCGGCTGGTGCGGCAAAGCCATTCGCGCCTTGCGATCGATTTCCTTCGCATCGGGCCTTGGCAACATCTGGTCTCTCCCTGGGTTTTGCCAATCCGCTACATAGGCTAACGTATTATCGTTAGCAAGATCTAGACCAGGATGTCCGCGCACCTACAGGGATTTGCGGGGCCTCCAGACTCTCAACGGGGCGGAAAGTCACGCTTTGGGGTGCTGGTCGTCGCGGCCCACCTGGAGGCACACTGGACGTCGACCGCCGCCTGGCAGGTGTGCCATCCGGGGCCGGATGAGCGGGAAGATCAGTTGAACCCATGGCACAGAACTCGCTGTCTTTTTGTAGTGCTTCCAGCCTTGGTCAATGGCTGTGGAAGGGGGGTAGAATGAGTAGCAGAGTTGCAGTCGCTCTGGTGAGCTTCATGCTCCTCGCGCTCGCAAGCTGTGCCCGCGAGGAGGGCGCGGCAGAGATCGAAGCGAGGCTGCGTGCGGCGCGCGCCGACTCGGTTGCGCTGGCTGAGGCGCAGTACGATGCGTCGGCATTCGATACGTTGAGCTGGCAGAATCAGGAGGCGCGGCTGGAGCGCGGCCGCGTGGTCTGGAACCACAGCTGCGCCAGGTGTCACGGCTACGACGGGGAGGGCAATGGCGAACTGGCGCAGCAGATGGGTGTCGAGGTCCCGTCCTTCCTAAGAGCCGAGTGGCCCTTGGCCGGCGACGTGCCCGCGATGCGCCACGCGATCTACGTGGGCCACGAGAGCGTCATGCCCAACTGGGGCTTGCAGGGTCTCTCGTACCGTGACATGGATGCGGCGGCGGCACACATCGACCAGCTAACGCGCTCGGACCAACAGTAACAAGGGTCCTGCGCTGGTGCTCCGAACCGTCGGCCGAGCCCTCTGGCGTCGGGCAAAGCTGAAGCGGTCTATTGGGCTCGATAGTCGAGCAAGCGGTTCGATATCGCAGAAGAGCGGTGCTCTGAGCTGTGAGCGCTGGCCGCAAGCGCGAAATATCAAGGGGCAACGTCGGGGAATGGCCTGCCATGAATGAGATCTCTGAGCAGGAAAAGTCCGAGCGGGAGAGGATAGTCGTCATCGATGACGAGTACGCCATGCGCCTGTCGTGCAGGCAGATTCTCTCCAAGAGCGGGTTCGAGGTCGAGACGTTCGAAGACGGCGCCAAAGGGCTGGAGGGCGTCGCGAAGCTCAGGCCCAGCCTCACCATAGTCGATCTCAAGATGCCGGGGATGAGCGGCTTGGAGGTTATCCCGCGGGTTCACGAGATCGACCCCGAGATCATCATAGTCGTGATTACGGGATACGCGACGATCAGCACGGCGGTCGACGCAATGAAGGCCGGCGCCTACGATTTCTTGCCCAAGCCCTTCAGGCCCGATGAGCTGAGGATAATCGTCAATCGCGGCCTCGAGCGTCGGCGGTTGAAGCTCGAGTCGCGCCGCTACGAGATGGAGCGCGAGCTACTCAAGCGCCGCTTCGTCTCATTCGTCTCGCACGAATTGAAGAGGCCACTGGCGGCAGTCCATCAGTATCTGGATGTGTTGCGACAACTCGGAGACACGGAGGAGGCTCGCGCGAAGCGACGAGACTGGCTTGATCGCTGCCTCCAGCGAACGCAAGACATGAAGTCGCTCATCGACGATTGGCTGACCTTGGCGGTGCTGGAAAGCGGTAGTCTGTTTCGCGAACGCGTGAAGGTGGATCTCAAGGACATCATCTTGCATACGCTGGAGACCTACGAGACGCTGGCGGCAGAGAGCGGGGTCACGCTGCATGCGGAGCTGCCGCAGGATGCCTATCTGGTGCGCGGCGACACGAACTGTCTCGGAGTACTATTCGACAATCTGATCGCCAATGCCATCAAGTACAACAGGCCGGAAGGTCGGGTCACGGTCTCAGCCCTGGTGGAAGACCCCGAGATCGTTGTGGCTGTCCAGGATACAGGCGTAGGGATCCCGGAGAAGTACCACGAGTTCCTCTTCGACGAGTTCTTCAGGATCAAGGACGGCGAGAAGCAAGTGAGTGGGACAGGCCTGGGGCTTCCGATCTCCAAGAAGATCGTCTCGGAGATGGGGGGTACGATCGAGCTGGAGAGTGAGGTGGATGTCGGGTCCACGTTTCGTGTGCGATTACCGGCTTATACAGAGGAGACAAGCGCAGCTGAGAAGACAGACAGTCCGGAGTGACATCGAAAGCTGGGCACGTCTTGAGCAGGTAGGGGTGGTGCCATGAGGCGAATTGCCGTCAGGCTCATGGTGAGCTTCCTGCTGATCATCGTGATCGTGAGCGCGATCTTCAGTGTTGTGGGGATTCGTCTTATCGGTAACCGCGTTGTCGCCGAGGCCCAGAATAGGGTCGCAATGGATCTCAACGCGGCTCGAGAGATCTACCAGTCTTACAGGAGAAGTGTCTACGATGTGATCCGGTTCACTGCCGTGCGTTTCTACCTGAGGGACGCGCTGCTGACCGGAGACATCCAGCGAGCAGCCGCCGAGCTCGAGAACACGTGGAGCCGCGAGAGACTCGACGTCGTGACTGTCACCGACGGCAACGGTGTCGTGCTGCTACGGGTGACGAATCCGTATCTCGTTGGCGATAGCCAGGCGGATGACGATCTCGTCAGGGCGGTGCTGGAACGGCGAGAGGCCGTCGCGGCGACGGCGATAGTACCCGGGGAGCTGCTTCAGAAAGAGTGTCCGCACATCGCCGAGCAAGCGTATTGCGAGTTGGTCGAGACGCCAGGGGCACGGCCCAGGGAGGAAAGGCGGCAGACGGCGGGCATGATGCTGAAAGCTGCCGCCCCCATCTTCGACTATGAGGGTAACACCATCGGGGTCGTCTACGGAGGACTCCTGCTGAACCGACGTTACGAGATCGTCGACAAGATCAAGGAGACCGTCTTTCAGAACGCGCAGTACAAGGGCAGAGAT
>CANPVY010000141.1 GCA_947581845.1 uncultured bacterium
CTTGGGTAGCGGAGACTATCAGATTCGATTTCTGAGCTACGATTGGACCCTGAACGATCAAGCGATCGCCGCCACCGGTGGTTGAGCCGTCAGGCAACGGTCGGTCTGGTTGGCTTCGCGCTTGCCGTCACGCTGCTGCCCGCTAATGAGTGTCCTGCGGCACAGCTGCAGAATGACCCTCAACTGGAAACGGTACAGCGAGGCGAGGGTGGCTGGAACGTGCCTCGCGTGCGGGAGCTCGTCCGTCGCGCCATCGTGCGGCGCGCGACCTGGGCCGCTGACGAGGACCTTCGGGACTACCGCGCGCACGCGCGCGGTCACGTCTACTTCCTCTACGATCTTGGGCGGGGAACCGAGCGGCACCTGATCAAGGCCGACCAGTTGGCGCTCGATTTGTACTGGCGGGCGCCCGGGCGAACCCGTCAGCTGATCGTGGGGCGGCGCGAGAAGAAAGTCCTGCCCACCAACATCCGCTATCACATCGATCACCTCATCGTCGTGATGGACAACCTGGGCGATCGCGTGAGTCTGGGCGAGGGCACGGAGGTCAGGGACGTGCTGCACCCGGCTGCGCCTGGGGCACTCGAGTTCTACGAGTATCGCCTGGCCGACTCGCTGACGTTGGTGTTGCCGGATCGCGAGGTGCAGGTCTACAAGGTCGAGGTTCGGCCTCGGGATCCAAACGGTCCCGGTCTGGTGGGCAATGTATATCTGGGCCGGCTGTCGGCGGACATCGTCCAGATGGAATGCACCTTCACCGCGGCTTCCTATCTCGATGACACTCTGGACTACTTCAGCATCCGCCTCGAGAACGCTCTCTGGGAAGGCCGCTACTGGTTGCCTTACCGTCAGGGGATCGAGCTCCGCCGTGATATCAAGGCGCTGCAGTTTCCCGCCGGTGGCATTATTCGCGCCGAGTTCAGGATCGGTGACTATCAATTCAATACGGGCATCCCGGAAAGCTTCTTCCGAGGGCCCGGAGTCAGCGCGCTTCCGGCTTCCCTACGTGAGGCGTTTCAGTTCGACGAGGGACTCTACGCCGCTCTCGATCCGGACGTGGCCGTGGCGGCGCCGTCGCTGGAGGAGATTCGCGCGGCAGCGACCCAGATCGTGAGGGAGTCCTACCTGCAGCGCCTGGAGGGGCTGCGACTCGCCGTGCCGGGCGTCTCCTCGGTCTTCCGCTATCGCCGTTCCGAAGGGCTGTACGTCGGTCCCGGGCTGAGCCGCGGGTTTGCGGGCGGCGCGAGAGGCGTCTTGCTGGGTGGCTACGCGATCGGTGCGGACGAATGGGTCCTGGAGGGCAGATTGCTGGTGCCCCTGGCCGGGTCGTTGGATCTCGAGCTGGATGGCTACTGGAATCGTGCGGCGGATGTCACGCCCTGGACCGCCAGCTCGGGCGCAGTCGCGACGCTCGCCGCGCTGCTCGATGGCGAAGACTACCGCGAACCGTTTTGGGCGAGCGGCGGTGGGTTGGCACTGCGACATCCCTGGGGCCCGGCAGATGCGCGTGTCGCTGTCGCCTGGGAGAGTTGGGAACCGGCGACGCTAGGTGCGGATGATCTCATCGGTCGCCGCTATCGCGCGGTGCGCGAGGTTGATGCTGGCGAGGTCGCCCGGCTGGTGCTCGAGCTGAAGCGGCCGCCGCTCGCCGCTGTGGAGGCGGTGGGAGGCACGTTCTGGGGAGGCCGGGTCGAGGCCGCGACCCGATCTGCTGTCGGCGACTTCGAGTATGTGCGGGCGACGTTGCGGGCCGAGCAGGTCTGGCCTGGGTTGGCGCTGGGGTGGGCTCTGCGTCTCTCGGCGGCAGCCGGTGCCGTGGGCGGGGGTCGCATCCCCGCCCAGCGTCTCTTCCCGGTTGGCGGCCGCGGAAGCGTCCGGGGTTACGGGTTCCACCGCTTCGTAGGCAACCTTCAGGCTGTAGCCGGGATCGAGCTGAGCGGCGAGATCGTTGACCCGTTTGTGTCACTTGCCCTGTTCACGGACGTCGGCTGGGTCGACAGCCGGGGCAGGAGCGCCGAGCGCGCCCTGGACGCATGGAATCGGGTGGGCGCGCCAGCCGGTTCGACGCGCGGACCGCTGATCGGCGTCGGCGCGGGCGTGGGTCTCGTCTTCGATATCCTGCGCGTGGAACTGGCACGCGGGCTGCGACAGGGAGGTACGTGGGAGCTGGTGGTGCGAGTGAGGTCGGAGTTGTGGGATTGGCTGTGAGAACCTCATCCGGCCTTGGTCTCATACCAGTTGGCACCCACACCCAGATCGACCTCGATGGGGACGTCGAGCTCGAGAGCTCCGATCATCTCCGATCTCACGAGCGCGCCCACCTCGTCGAGCTCGGCCGGTGGAACTTCGAAGAGGAGTTCGTCGTGCACCTGCAGAATCATCCGAGCACCGCTACGCTGCTCTCGCAGGGCACGATGGATGTTGATCATCGCCAGCTTGATCAAGTCAGCCGCCGTACCCTGGATCGGTGAGTTGGAAGCGACCCGCTCACCGAAGCCCCGAATGTTGGGGTTCTTCGAGTTGAGCTCGGGGATGTAGCGTCGGCGCCCGAACAACGTCTCGACGTAGCCCTGATCGCGGGCCAGCTCGATCTGGCCGTCGAGGTACTCGCGGATAGCGGGGAATCGCGCAAAGTAGCCCTCGATGAAGCGGCGAGCATCCGCCACGCTGACACCGAGCTGCCGCGCGAGCGCCATGGGCCCCTGGCCGTAGATCGTCGCGAAGTTCACCGTCTTGGCTTGGGCCCGCATCCCGGCTGATACGGCCTCCGCATCCACAGCGAAGATCAGCGCAGCCGTCTCGCGATGTATGTCGCGCCCCTTCTGGAAAGCCTCCACGAATGCCGGGTCAGCGGAGAGGTGAGCCAGGATGCGCAGCTCGATCTGCGAGTAATCTGCGCCCAACAACACCATGGCCTCCGCAGGCACGAAGCCCTTGCGAATCTCGGCGCCCAGTGAGGTGCGGATGGGAATGTTCTGCAGATTGGGGTCAGAGCTGGAGAGGCGCCCGGTGGAGGTGACGGTCTGGTTGAAGGACGTATGGATTCGCTGCGTCTCGGGGTTCACCAGGGCCGGGAGCGCGTCCACGTACGTTGACTTGAGCTTGGCCAGCTCGCGGAACTCGATAATCAGACGAGGCAGTTGGTGGCCCTCAGCGGCAAGCTCCTCGAGCACTTCGGCGTCGGTGGACGGGCCTGTCTTCGTCCGCTTCTTGACCGGAAGGCCGAGCTGGTCGAACAGCACCTCGCGGAGCTGCAGCGGGGAATTGATGTTCAGTTCCCGGCCCGCGACCCTGTAGATGTCGGCCTCTACCAGGTCCAACTCCTCTTGCAGTCGCTCACTCATCCGCCTGAAGAAATCCCGATCGATGGCCACACCCGCCCGTTCCATATCGGCGAGGACCGGCATTAGGGGCATCTCGATCCCATCGAACAGGTTCCTGAGGTCGTAGTCGTCGAGCTGGCGCATGAGCCGCTCATCGATGCGCAGCACGAATTCGGCGCGTTCCGCCGCGTAACCGGCCGCTCTGGTGAGGTCGACCTGCGAGAAGCCGATCTCGGCTTTTCCCCTGCCGCACAGTTCCGCGTACGCGGTCAGCTTGTGTCCGAACTCCTCCAGCACGAGCGTCTCTAGGTCATGCTGCCGACGGCCGGGGTCGAGACAGTAGGACGCGATCATCACGTCGCGCATGGGCCCCAGCAAGGCGAGGCCTTCCCGGCTCAGAGTCAGCATGGCCCGCTTCAGGTCGTGGCCGAGCACCGTGACATCGGGATCTGCGAGCAGTTTCGTTAG
>CANPVY010000142.1 GCA_947581845.1 uncultured bacterium
ACGTTGCCGCGATCCGGGCCGCGCAGCTCGGTATGAAGGTGGCCTGTGTCGAGAAGCGCGGCGCGCTCGGCGGCACCTGCCTGAACGTCGGCTGCATCCCCTCGAAAGTGCTGCTGCATTCCAGCGGGCGGTACGCGGAGGCGGTGCAGCATTTCGCCGAGCACGGGATCGAGGTCGGCGAGCTGAGGCTCGATCTCGGCAAGATGATGGCGCGCAAGGAGAAGGTCGTTCGCGGTTTCACCAGGGGTGTCGAGTTCCTGTTCAAGAAGAACAAGGTGGACTACGTCCGCGGCACCGGTCGCATCGCGAAGCCCGGTCTGGTCGAGGTCGAGCTGCTGGATGGCGGCGGCGAGACACTCGAAGCCGAGGCCATCGTCATTGCCAGCGGCTCGGAGCCCGTGTCGCTGCCGGGGCTGAAGTTCGATGAGAAGCGGATCCTCACGTCCACCGGTGCGTTGGCGCTCGATAAGGTGCCGGAGCACCTGATCGTGGTCGGTGCCGGCGTGATCGGTCTGGAGCTGGGGTCCGTGTGGTCGCGCCTGGGTGCCAAGGTGACGGTGCTCGAGTTCTTCGACCACATCCTGCCCGGGATGGATCGCGAGATCGGGGCGCAGGCTCAGCGCGTGCTGAAGAAGCAGGGTTTGGAGTTCAGGCTGTCGTCGAAGGTGACCGGTGCGAAGCGGACGAAGTCGGGCGTTTCCGTCACGTACGAGCCGACGCAGGGCGGCGAGCCGTCGCAGCTCAAGGGCGACGCCGTGCTCGTGGCCATCGGCCGGCAACCGTACACGGAGGGGCTGGGCCTCGAGAAGCTGGGCGTCAGGGCCGACGAGCACGGCTTCATCCAGGTGGACGAGCGCTTCCAGACCTCGGTCCCCGGGATCTACGCGATCGGCGACTGCATCCCGGGCCCGATGCTGGCGCACAAGGCGATGGAGGACGCGGTCGTCTGCGTCGAGGTGCTCGCCGGGCAGAGCGGGCGCATCGATTACGACCGGGTCGCGACCGTGGTCTACACGTGGCCCGAGGTCGCCTGCGTCGGCAAGACCGAGGAGCAGCTGAAGGAGGACGGGACCGAGTACCGGGTCGGGAAGTTCCCCTTCCAGGCCAACAGCCGCGGTCGTGCCACCGGTGAAACAGACGGCCTGGTCAAGATCCTGGCGGACGCGAAGACCGACCGCATCCTCGGCGTGCACATCCTGGGCCCGCTAGCGGGCGACCTGGTGATGGAGGCGGTGGTGGCAATGGAGTTCGGCGCCTCGGCCGAGGACCTCGCACGGACCATCCACCATCATCCGGGCATGGGCGAGGCCGTGAAGGAGGCCGCGCTCGCCGTGCACGCACGGCCCATCCACATCTAGCGTCTGGATCTGCGGCGCCTGCCGCTACTCGTGGACGAGCATCGTCGGCGGTATCTCCTGCTTCTTGAGGCCCGGGCCGTCGATGCTGAGGCTCAGCGCGATGCCGCCAGCGCCCTGGAAGAAGAGCAGCTCGACGGGGTGCATCCCGGCCTCCAACGCGATGTAGCCCGTTTTCTCCCGGGCTCCGTGGATCCCATCGTTGTCGACGACCAGGTCCCCGTCCAGCGAGAGACGGCTGCCGTCGTCGGAGGTGAGGTAGAACCCGTAGACGCCGGTCCGCGGAATCTCGATGTAGCCGCGGAAGCGGAGACCGAAATACTCCTCGCGTTCACCCACGCTGTGCTGGACGCGCTCTACGGTCCGCTGTGCCGCAGGTTCGAGCGCGTCGAAGTCGGGTAGCTCTCGCCAGCTCCCATCCTGCTCGTAGTACTCGACGACTAGCCCGGGCTGTCGATCTGCGACCGCCACCGCCGGGCGCGGGACCACCTTCTCGAACTTGTAGGTGGCGACGCGGCTGGGCGTGCCATCTGGCCAATAGGCCCGGGTCTTGACCGTGGTGCTCGATTCGACGGCAAAGGGGTCAGCGTACAGCGGTGAGGCCTGCGTCGGCTCGCTCCCGTCGACGGTGTAATGGATACGCGCTCCCGCCGTCGGTGAGTGCAGCTCGACCGTGCTACGGTCGATGAAGATCGGGGCGCGGCGCACCACGCGCGGCGCGAAGCAGCCGCGTTGTGCGAGGGCGACGGCCTGCGGTTCGATCTTGGCGACCTCGCGGTCGTAGGTCAGCAGCCCGTTGTTCTCGCTCTCGATGTCAGTGGTCTGCGTGTAAACCGAGGCGCTGAGCCCGCGTTCTCGAGCTGCCGTGTGTATGACCTGGTAGAACTCCTCGAAGCGCTCGGTGAGGTCCTCGCGGTCGGTGAACAGATCATAGCCCCAGCCCTCTGTCCAGGTGTGACCCGGCACGTTGAATCCCAGACCGCCGAACTCGCCCTGCACGGCCGCGCGCCGCGCCTCGGGCTGCGGCGGGTTCGGGGCGGGATAGGAGTGGCGGTCCACCACGTCGCCGAGGCCGCGCTCGTGCCAGCCGCTGGCATGGTTCACCAGGCGCGTTGCGTCGGTCGCGCGGGTGAGCTCGACGATACGCTCGGAATCGTGCTGCCCCCAGCCCTCGTTGAAAGGTACCCACATCACGATGCTGGGATGGTTGCGGTGGGTCTCGATGAGCCGGACTAGTTCGGTCGCGAAGTGGTCCGTCGCCTCGGGATCCGTGGCCACGTCGGACCCGCGCTCGCTGAGCGGGATGTCCGCGTTGGGCATGTCCTGCCAGACCAGGATGCCCAGGCGATCGCACCACGAGTAGAAAGTCCGCGGCTCGACCTTCACGTGCTTGCGCAGCATGTTGAAGCCCATTGCCTTGAGCATCTCGAGGTCGTAGACCATGGCCTCTTCGGTCGGAGCCGTGTACAGCCCGTCCGGCCAGTAGCCCTGGTCGAGGGTCCCGCTCTGGAAGACGAAGTGGTTGTTGAGGAGGAGCCGGGTGACGCCATCCTCGTCCTGTCCCACGGAGATCTCGCGCATCCCGACGTACGAGCGGACTTGATCGATGACCGCGCCGTCGCGCACGAGCCGGATCTCGATGTCGTAGAGTAAGGGATCGTCGGGGGACCAGAGCCGCGGGTCCGGAACCGGGATGACGATGGCACTACCGATCTCGGCGCTTGCAGTGGCGACGTCTGACCCGTCCACGTGGAAGAGGACTTCGGCACGATCGCCAGTGCGCGTGCCGTCAGCCGCGACCGTGATCGTCACCTGCTCGCGATCGATGTCGGGTAAGGTAGTGAAGTCACTGATGGCCGCCTCGGGGACCGGCTCCAGCCATACGGTGCCCCAGACGCCGGTGACGGAGCTGTAGAAGATACCGCCGGGCTCCCGAACCTGTTTGCCGCGAGGCTGGCTGCCCGTGTCCGTGGGATCCCAAACGGCGACGAGCAGCTCCTGCTGGCGCCCGTCCGTGAGAAGCGGCGTGATATCAAGTGTGAACGGGTCGTAGCCTCCACGATGGAGACCAGCCTCACGGCTGTTGACCCAGACTTGCGCCTCCCAATCGACAGCCTCGAAGTGGAGTAGCACGCGTTTGGCTTCCCAGGCCCGCGGCAGCTGGAAGCTACGGTGGTACCAGAGACGGTGCGCCGGCCCGACGGTGTCGCCGACGCCGGAGAGCGCCGACTCGATCGGGAAGGGAACCAGGATCTTCCCGTTATAGGCCTCGGGTTCCGCGTCCCGCGTGGTCACGGCGTAGTCCCAGAGGCCGTTCAGGTTCAGCCAGTCGTCCCGGCGCATGAGCGGCCGCGGGTACTCCGGACGCGCGTTGGCCGGCGACACCTCGGCGGCCCAGCGTGTCATCAGCGGTGCCGAAGCAGGTTCCCAGCCGTCTTCCGCGCAGGCGGCCAGGCAAGCGAGCGCGACCAGCGCGACGTGTATCAGCCCACCAGATCGCCGTTTCATCGTACCGAGAACCTGTAGATCGTGGTGGACTC
>CANPVY010000143.1 GCA_947581845.1 uncultured bacterium
CCGGCGCGGTTGCGCCGCACGGCATTGGCCACCGCCCCGATCGCCTGCTCCTGGTTCACCACGCGTCTGTGCAGATGCTCCTCCAGGTGCACGAGCCGCTCGCGATCGCTCTCCATCATCTTGGACACGGGAATCCCGGTCCAGCGCGAGACGACCGCAGCGATGTCTTCCTCGGTCACCTCCTCCTTCAGGTACCGGGATTCCTGCTGCAGCTCCGCCAGGCTCTCGCTCGCGCCGGCAAGTTCCTTCTCCAGCGCCGGGATCTTGCCGTGGATGATCTCGGCCGCACGACCGTGCTCGCCAGCGCGTGTCGCCTGATCGGCCTGTATGCGCAGGTCCTCGATCAGGCTCTTCAGCGTGCGGATGTTCTCGATCGCCTCCTTCTCGGCCTGCCACTTCGCCTTCATGCCGCTCGAGCGCTCACGCAGTTCGGCGAGGTCCTTCTCCAGTCGCTCCAGGCGCTTGCGGCTCTCCTTGTCCTCCTCCTTCTGCAGCGCCTGCCGCTCGATCTCGAGCTGCACGATGCGCCGCTCCACCTCATCGATCTCGAGCGGCATCGAGTCGATCTCGATCCGCAGCATGGAAGCGGCCTCGTCGATCAGGTCGATCGCCTTGTCCGGCAGGAAGCGATCGGTGATGTAACGTTGGGACAGCCGGGCAGCCGCCACGAGCGCGCCATCGGTGATCCGCACGCCATGGTGTACCTCATAGCGCTCCTTCAAACCACGCAGGATCGCGACGGTGTCCTCGACGCTCGGCTCGGAGGTGAAGATCGGCTGGAAGCGCCGCTCCAGCGCCGTGTCCCTCTCCACGTGCTCCCGGTACTCGTTGAGCGTCGCCGCGCCGACCACCCGAAGCTGACCGCGGGCGAGCAGCGGTTTCATCATGTTGCCCGCATCGACCGCACCCTCAGCGGCCCCGGCACCGACGATCGTGTGCAGCTCGTCGATGAACACGACGTACTGGCCCTCGCTCTCCGAGATCTCCTTGAGCAGGGCCTTGAAGCGCTCCTCGAACTGCCCACGGTACTTGGTGCCGGCGATCATGCCGGCGATATCCAGCTGGATCAGCTGCTTGTTGCGCAACGACTCCGGCACGTCGCCGTTCACGATCCGCTGAGCGAGACCCTCCACGATCGCCGTCTTGCCGACGCCCGGCTCCCCGATCAGCACCGGGTTATTCTTGGTCCGGCGCGACAGCACCTGGATGACGCGGCGGATCTCCTCGTCACGCCCGATAACGGGATCGAGCTTCCCGTGTCGCGCCATCTCTGTGAGATCCACCGTGAAGCGCTGAACCGTCTGGTACTTCTCCTCCGCCTCGCGATCCGTCACCCGGTGCGGGCCACGCATCGCCTCGATCGCCTGTAAGAGGCCGTCACGCGTCGCGCCCAGCGCCTTCAGCAGCGGCCCCGTCGTGCTCGCCTGCTTCGACACCAGGGCCAGCAGCAGATGCTCGCTCGAGATGAACTGGTCGCCCAGGTCACGGGCCTCCCGGTCCGCCACATCGAGGACTTGACCCAGCTCACGCGACGGCAACGCGCTCGAACCCCCGTCCTGCCGCGGCAGCCGCTCCAGTGCCTCGTTCAGCTTCTCCTCCACCTGCCTCGCCGGGACACCGATCCGCCCGAGCAGCGGCGCCACCACACTGCCCTCCTGGTCCAGGCTCGACCGCAGCAGGTGGATGTCCTCCACCGCCGGGTTCCCCCGGCCTGCCGCCAGGCTGATGGCCGCCTGCAAGGCCTCCGCGGCTTTCACGGTCAGTCGGTCAAAGGAAATCATCTATGCCTCATACCTCCGCGTCTTGCGTGCGCTCGCCCGCCCGCTGCCCTGAGGGGATGGGGCCGACTCTCAGTGCCGAATCTGTATCAAAGAGACACGGGCAACTCGCGTGCCAGGGGCGGGCTGCCATATCGGCAGTCAGCGCGCTCGCTGGGCGCCCGCATCCGAGACGCCGCTGACCGGCGGGCGCTTCACTTCAGTCGACCGTGATCTTCCTCGGCTGCTCGGTCGCCGCCTTGGGCAAGGTCACTCGGAGGATACCCTCCTGGAGGCTCGCCTGAATGCGCTCGCGGTCGAAGGCGGTACGGAGCTTGAACCTGCGATGGTAGCCCCAGGGCAGAGCGCTCTCGGCCTCCTGGCGGCCGGCGATCTTCCCCTCGATGGCCAGCTCGTCCCGCTCCACGGTGATCTCGAGGTCACCCTTGCGAACACCGGGCATGTCGGCGAGGACGACCATGTCCGACTCGGTGGAGTAGATATCAACGGCCGGACGGGCGTAGTGGCGCCGCCTTGCCCGGGCCTCGCGATCCTCGCCGGCTGACGGTCCTGGACCCGGGGTATCACGCAGTTCGTCGCTCGGCATCCTATCCATGTTACGTACCTCCCCCCTCGCCTTCCGGGGTCGAGGTCTGTGGACCTTCGTCCCAGGGCATCTGTTGTGCGGGCCTCTCTTCTGCCGGAGGTTCCTCTTCCACCGCTGGTGTCTCCGGCGCTGCAGGCCTCTGCTCCGCCGCAGGCTGCGCGGCTTCCGCCCCCGCGTCCTCGACCCTAACGCTGCGACCGCGAGCGCTCGGCTTGGGCAGCCGGGCGTCGAGCACGCCGTCCTGCATCCGAGCCAGCACGGCGAGCGGATCGACGTCCGCTGGCAGTTGCAGGGTCAGCTCGTACTTACCCGATGGCCGCTCGCTACGCAGCATACGCGCGCCTGCCGGCGGCTGGAAGCGCTCGCGCCGGGAAGAGATTGTCAGCGTGCGGCCGCTGACCGAGACGTCGACTTCCTCGCGGCCGATGCCGGGTAACTCCACCAGCACGCGGAAGCCGTCATCCTCTACGCGTAGCTCGTGGCGTGGGAACTCGCGTCCGAGCCCGAGATCGGGCGCCAATCCGACGACCTGCTCGAACAGGTTGCTCACCGCCTCCTTGAGTTCCGCGAGCGCGCCGCGACCCGACGGACCCGAGCTTGACTCCTTCACCTCGTTACCTCCTACCTGTGATCGATTCATGCAGCCACCTCACGCGCGGTGCACGCAGCATCGCCACCGCTCATCCGTACGTCTGCCGTCTCCGTCCCGGTTTCGCGTCAACTTACTCGCGCACGACCACGGTCGAGGCGATGCGGTCGTGCAATGCCATGCGATTATCGTCCCAAAACATCTCGACGAAGCCGAGCAGCCCGGTGAAGATCGAGGCCGCGTACCCGCCGAAGCGGTTGAAAGCGACCCACCAGCCGATCGGCTTGGCGTCGAGCCGCACGACACGTATGCGCGCCAGCCGCTTGCCGGGCGTCCTCCCGCGCCAGAGGGCGACGAAGAGGGTGAAGTAGAGGCCGGCCCAGCCGAAGCCGATCCCGACTTCATCGGCGAAGCCGAGGAGCATGATGATGAGGCTCGGCTCCTCCGCCGCCTCGCTCAGCTGCCGCTCGAGACGAGCGTTGCGTTCCCGGAGCCGCTCGATGCGGCGCTCCTGCCCGGCCAGGCGCTCTGCCGCGAGCAGCTCGGCGACCTCGGGCTCGAGCGCGGCGGCACGAGCCGAATCGCCCGCCTGCAGCGCTGCCGCATAGGCATGCACCAGCGAGTCGGCGCCCGCGGGTCTCTCCGGTTCCTCCAGCATCTCGGCGCCCGCCAGCACCGCGTCCACCGCCTCACGCGCCCACGTCTCGCCTCTCTCGCTCGCGAAGTCCTCGAGCGCGTCGCGGATCTGCTCCGGATTCGCCCCCTGCCGGCCCAGGTGCTCCGCGAAGCTGGCCGCTGCTTCCCGGAACTCCAGCTCCGTCTCGGCGCGGCTCAGCGCGATCGCGTCCGTTACCGTAGCGCCGGCGTCGCCGAGACCTGCCCCGAGGAATCGCTCGACTGCACCGACGGACGCCGATGTGCCGTCGCCCGAGCAGTAGTTGGCCCAACCGCCAGCCAGCGTGACGGCGAGTACCAGGGTACCCAGCGATCCGTAGGTCAGCCAGCGCGACCCCGCTCCGATCAGACTCGCGGCCGGGCGCAGCGCCCTGCGGAACAACAGGAAGGCGATGGCGAGCCCGAGGAAGAACCAGCCGGCCCGGCTGAGCAGGCCGATCAAGACGAGGTCAACCAGCATGGCCAGCGCCCGCCGCCAAGGCCGGGCGAGCGGCGTACCCAGCAGCTCGGGCGCCACGGAGAAGGCGTCCGGAGTCACAATCTCACGCGGGTCCTGGGCAGCGCTCGCCGTCATCCTTCGGGCTGACCTCCGATCCGTATTCGCGCGATAGCTATGCCGGGTAACCGTTACTATAACTGCAGCGGCTGTGACAAATCCAGCTTGCTGGTACCGCGGCTGGGGCACTGGCGGCACAGCATCCGGCCACGTACCGTTTTGCTTATCCCTAACGGCCGGGAGGCAGCGACCGCGAGAGCAAGAGCTGGCAGCGTCAGCGCTGCCAAGAGAGGCCATGCAGGGTACCGATCCTCTATAGCTACAGGCTGTGGGAGACGGGTGAGGCGTTGGAGTATGGGCACCTGTTTGCAGACAACTGAGCGGAACGGCGCCGGAACCGTGCCGGGGATCGCGCGGCGACATTCGCGGGGTATCGGGCCTGGACAGGTGTGGCCGCTCGTGGCTGTGCTGCTGGGCCTGGCGATGGCCACGGTCCCGGGTCGCGCGCAGACGACGGGCCAGATCCTGGGCCGCGTGATCGAGGCCGAAACCCGGGCGCCGGTCTCCACGGCGGAGGTCTGGATCGAGAATCTGGACCTGCGCGCGCTCACCAGCGACCGCGGCAATTTCCTGCTGACCGGTGTCCCGGTGGGCGAGTACAGGCTGCAGGCTCAGCGGATCGGCTTCCGCAGCGCTGCAGTCATGGTTCGCGTACGCGGCGGCCGAACCACGCAGGTGACGATCCAGCTCACGCCAGCGCCCGTCGAGCTGGAAGAGCTGGCGGCGGAAGTCGAGCGGGCGCGCCTGATCGAGCCCGAGGTCGTTGTCACTCACGAGGTCGTGCTCGGGCGCGAGTTGCGTGAACTGCCGGTCGATGAGATCGAGGACGCCGTCGAGCTCACGACTGGCGTCAGCGATGGCCACTTCCGCGGCGGTCGCGTCGGCCAGGAGAGCTACCGGATCGACGGCCTCGAAGTGAGGAACCAACTCGAGGCGGCAAGGCAGGCGCCCGGCCTCGAGCTTTCGCCCAGCGCCCTCGCGGAGATCGAGGTCGTCACCGGCGGCATGGGAGCCGAGAACGGGTCGGCTCTGTCGGGCGTCGTGGGCTACGTCACGCGTCGTGGCAACGCGGACCGTTGGGAGGGCCGCCTGGCCCTTTCCAGCGATCACTGGGTACCCGACGATCTCTTCCGCGGTTTCTCCAGCCTCTCCGCATCCTTAGGGGGACCCCTGGGATTCCTGGGGCGAGGCAGCACAATCTTCGCCGACGTGCTGGCGCAGGGCCTGATCGATGCCGACCCACGGGCCCGCGGCCTCACCTGCCTGCGTACCGAGGATGTGGACGCCGATCTGGCGGAAGCGATAGACGTGCTGAGGGGCAACCCCGGCACCCGGCATCTGTACTGCCCGTTCACGGGGGCGCGGCTGCCCTTCCAGCGCGGCGACAAGCTGATCGGCTTCCTGCGTATCGACCGGCCCCTGGCGCCGACCAGCAACCTCACCCTGAGCCTGCTCCACAACCGGCGCCAGCGCGAGCTGTACACACCCGAGTTCAAGTACAACCCGGACTTCCAGCTCGGGCAACGCATGAAGGCCTACCTGGCCAGCCTGGCGCTCGATTGGACGCGGCATCGCGAAGGGCGCGCCTATCGCCTCACTGCACGTGCGGCGGCGATGCGGCTAGATCGCTACCTGGGCGTGCTGGACCCGTGGACCTTCGGCGGGCGGACCCGCATCGCGGGCTTCGGTTTGGCCGATTTCCGCTTCCTCGGCGAGGGGTCCGTGCGCAGGCCGATCGACGAGCAGCTCGAGTCGGGCGGCGCCGTGCCCGGCTATGTGGAGCCCGGCGGCTCGGTCGGCTCGCCCTTCGGCCCTGCGGCTGAGGGCATCTTCTTCACCGAGGGAACACCGGAGATCGCGAACTGGACTCGCACCGAGTTCGTCGGCGCGGATCTGACCGGCGAGATGCTGTCGGCGCGAGGCCACTCGCTGCGTGCCGGCGCGTCGACACGGTTCTATCGGATCGAGAACTACGAACGAGTACCCGCCTACCTGCCCGGCTCGTTGCCCAGCTACGCGCGCTTCTTCCCGGCCACAGCCGCCGCGTTCGCGCAGGCCTCCCTCCTGGCAGCACACACGATCACCGTGCAGCTCGGGCTGCGGGTGGAGTCCTTCCGTTCGGGGCTCCGCTTCCAGGCCGACCGTGCGGACATCTCTGCACCGGTCATTGACACCAGATGGAAGACCCACCTGATGCCCCGGGTCGGGACGGCCGTGCCCGTGCCGGGCACGCAGGGCCGTACGATGTTCCGGTTCAACTACGGGCTCGTGGCCCAGCCGCCTGACTTCAGCTTCTTCCTCGACAGCACGATCGGCGACTCGCTGCGGACCGACATCCGGCGTCAGGGCAACCCGAACCTGTCATTCGAGCGCGGCGCCTCATGGGAGCTGGGCGTGAGCCACCTGGCGAGCAACGCAGTCGCACTCAGCGCTACTGCGTTCCTCAAAGAGCTCACGAACCTGGTCACCGGCAGCTTGAGCTTCTCCGGGTTCGCGCAGAACCAGTTCACGACGGGGGACTTCGGCAGCGTGAAAGGGCTCGAGCTCACGGCCGTGGGACGCTGGCCGGCCGTGCGGGTGCGCGCGGGCTACGCGCTGCAGAGCGCGAAAGGTGTGACATCCAGCGCCTTCGAGGATCCGGGCGGCACGATCACGGAGCAGCGCAGCGAGTTGCCGCTCGCCTTCGACCGCCGCCACAGCGCGGATCTCACGGTCCTGGCGGGTCGTGCGGTGGGCGACACCAGCACGGGCTGGGGCGTGTCGCTGACGGCGTCGGTACGCAGCGGCTTTCCCCTCGACCGGGCGATCGCTGCGGGCGAATACACGGGCATAGCGACCGTGCCGGCACGGCTGCCCTGGACGGGCCTCGTGAACCTTCGCCTGACCCGGGAGCTGGGCGGGCTTCCGGGTTGTAGCCGCTGCAGCTGGCGCGTCGTCGCCTACGTCCGCAACCTGCTCGGACGGGACAACGTCATCGCGCTGCGCCGCGACACGGGTAAGCTGGCACCGAGCGCCGAGGACCTGCAGGCCATCGCCGGCGCGGTGCGCGACGACATGGAGCCGATCCCCCGCGAATCGCCGCGCTATAGCCCGCTCGTCGACCTGAACCGGGACGGGATGATCGACGCGCGGGAGATGGAGACCGCTCGCTTCGCCGCGGCACTGGATCGGAATGATCCTTCGCTCTACTTCGGAGAAGCGTCTCAGCTGCGGCTCGGTCTGGAGGTCTCGTTCTGATGCGTTGGTGCTATCCCTACGCCGCCGGTGCACTCGCCCTGGCCGGGCTGGTCTGGCTCGCCTGCCGGGATGACGTGTCCCCATTCGAAGCGGTTGACGGGGACGCACGCCTCACTGAGACCGTCTGGCGGCTGACCTTCAGCCTGAAAGACGACCGGTCGCCAGCCTGGTCGCTGAACGGGGACTCGGTCTACTACGCGGCCGCAGGCTTCGGGCACCTGCCTCCCGACCCCGGCGTGCTGGTCGGACTACCTCGGGACGGCGGAGTCGCCCAGCCGATTCTGACCAACGTGCAACTGCCGAACCCGCTCGGGCTGCGACACTGGTTGGTGGCGCCGGCGCCGGATCCCAACGGCGAGCGGCTGGCCTTCGTGGAGATCGCGCCCCTGTGGGATCCCAATCCCTGCCCGGGTGCGACGCTGTCGTGCGATCCCGCCCGCTCCGAGGCGCCCTTGCCTCCGCTGCGCCAGATCATCGTCCACGTCCGCCGCTTCGACGCGACCAACGCGCTCGAAGCGGACACCGCGTTGGATGTCAGTGCTCCAGGGGTGACGATCGATTCTGTCGAGGACCCGATCATAGGCTTCGTGCCGCTATATGTTGTGCGCTTTCACCCCTTCCAGCGGCTCTTCGATCAGGAACGCCGGTTCACCTTCCGGACGACGTGGGCGCCGGACGGCGAGCGCCTCGCCTACAGCGACGGGCTACGCGTCCTGATCTGGACGCCCGGCGAGGACGAACCCGTCAGCGTGCCCGGCACCGAGGAGGCGGTCTGGCCGGCCTGGAGCCCCGACGGCGAGTGGATCGCGTACTCACGCATCGAGCGCGCCGACTCGGCTTACTGCACATGCGTCTACACGGCTCTCGGCCCGTGCGCCTATCTGGACTACACCGAGTTCTCGCTCGGGCGGCACATCCTCAGCTTGATCCGCCCCGACGGCAGCGGGCTGACCGAACTCGGTGAAGGCGACGAACCCGCGTGGTCACCCGACGGAGAGACGCTCTTCTTCCGGCGCGGCAATCAGATCTGGAGGATGTCACCCGACGGTGGGGAGGCGACGCCGGTGCCCGGCACGCAAGGCGGCCGCGAGCCCGCAGTGTCACCCGACGGCCAACACCTGGCGTTTGCCAAGCAAAGCGAAGGCGACGATTACGACATATGGGTCGTGTCTCTGCAGCAGTAGCCGCGGTTGCGGCGCTCATAGCTCTCTACGCCTGCGGCGATCCGCTCGTGGTGATCGGCGATTCGCCCGGGATCCTACGCATCGTCGCGGGACTACCTGACCAGGCCGGAGAGAGCCTGGATATTCGGGCGACGGAGAGCCAGCTCGACACGCCACTCGGTCTGGCAGCGGACGCCGACGCGGTTGCTTATATCGCCGATCACAGGAACTCGCGCGTGCTCGCCGTCGCCTCGTCCGGAGGGATCGAGGCGCTCGTGGATCACAGCGAGCGCGCCGAGGAGCCGCGGCTGCGCGGGCCGGATGGACTGGCGCTCGGCAGCGGCGAGCTAATGATCGCCGATCCCGACGGCCACCGCGTCTGGCGACTGGAGTTCGAATCCGGCACCCTGGCGCCGATCGCCGGGACCGGCGGCCGCGGCTCGTCAGCCGACAGCATGAACGCGCTCGAGGCCGTTCTGGATACGCCGACGGGCGTGGCTGTGGGCGCAGATGGAGTGGTGTACTTCAGCGAGTTCGGTGCGCACCGCGTGCGCCGCATCGACTTGGACGGCACACTCGTTACCGTCGCCGGTGCGGGCATTGCCGGTTTCAGCGGCGACGGCGGCCCAGCCACGCTCGCTCGTATGCGGCGTCCGGCTGGTCTCGCCGTCTGTGATGGTGTTCTCTATATCGCCGACAGCGGCAATCACCGGGTCCGGGCCGTGGATCTCGAGACTTCCATCATCAGGTCCGTTGCCGGCCAGGGCGTGGCCGGGTTCAGCGGGGACGGCGGCCCAGCGGACGAGGCCAAGCTCGACACTCCTCTGGCCGTGGCCATTTCCAGCGACGGCGGGCTGTTGTTCATCGCTGATTCCGATAATCATCGCGTGCGGGTCGTGAGCATGCAAACGCTCACGATCTGGACGTTCGCAGGCACCGGTGACCAGGACTTTAACGGCGATCTCCTGCCGGCAGGTGAGACCGCGCTGAAGGACCCGCGTGGAATCGCCGCGTCGCCCTTGGACTTCCTCTATATCTCCGACAGCGGACACCACATCGTGCGGCGAGCCGCCGTCACGTTCGTGGCGACGCGATAATACCGCAGAGTCCTCAGCGCGAGCTTGACACGCCGGGGTCCGTGGCCTACGCTCACGCGGCTCCACCTCACCGCCCATCCACTGCGAACGTCGTCGGTGGACAGCGGCTGACCCGATTCTCGATCGTGCTGAAGAAGGCCTGTGCCGTGCTGAAGCGAACCGTCGCTCGAGACTGTGGCGGGCTGACCGTGGCCGTTCTGGCACTCGGCCTCCTGCTAGCCCTTCAGGCCTGCCGTCCCGGTACCGAGGGTACTCGCGTTACTCGGGAGGAGTACATCGACATCTACGTGGAGATCCT
Organism: uncultured bacterium; assembly: GCA_947581845.1. Classification (GTDB taxonomy): domain Bacteria; phylum Gemmatimonadota; class Gemmatimonadetes; order Palauibacterales; family KS3-K002. The sequence goes on from CANPVY010000143.1 coordinate 9,980, forward strand.
GCGCGCCGCCGAGGCCGCGCCCGATTCGCTCGCCGCGTCCGACAGTGCCCGCGCGATTCTCGCCCGACGCGAAGTCAGCGAAGACGATCTGCTCGACTTCGCTCGCCAGCATGCCGAGGATCCCGAGTACCTGGCAAACGTCTGGCTGGAGATCGAGACGCGACTGAGGAATCCGGAAGGGCAGGACTCTGCGCGAGCGCGCTAGCGGTGCCGCGTTGCCGGGTGCGGCAGCCTACAGGCCGGTCGCGTGGTCGACGAACTCCCAGTCCAAGCCGAACTTCTCGCCCAGGTGCTCGGCCAGAGCCTTGACGCCCAGCGTCTCCGTCGCGTAGTGGCCCGCGTAGAAGACGTTGAGGCCCCACTCCTGGGCATCGAAGTAGCTGTGATGCGGGCCTTCACCGGTGATGAACGTGTCCAGCCCGGTCGCCCGCGCCTCTGACAGGTAGGCGGCACCACCACCCGTGATGACACCGACCCGCTGCATGCTCTCGGGCCCGGCCGGGATGAGAAACGGCTCCTGCCCCAACAACTTCTCGAGCCGCCCAGCGAGCTCATCGCGCATCACCGGCAGCTCGCCCCAGACCCCGATCGCGCAGCCCTGGTAGTCGCCGAACCGGCCAATCACACGCAGGCCGATCCGGCGCGCCAGTTCAATGTTGTTCCCGACCTCGGGGTGAACGTCGAGGGGGATATGCACGGAATAGACAGCGATGTCGTGCGCGATGAGCCGGTGCACGCGGCGGTAGCTGCGATCGGTGAGTGGCCTGAGCCCAGCGCCCCAGAACAGCCCGTGGTGAACGAGCAGCATGTCGGCTCCATGCTCGGCGGCCGCATCGATCGTCGCCTGGCAGGCGTCGGTGCAGGCCACGATCTTGCCGACCGTACCGCTGTTCTCGACCTGAAGCCCGTTCGCGGCGTCCGGGTAGTCCGGTACGTTCGCGATATCGAGGTACTCGTCCAAGTAGGAGACGAGCTGAGCCAGCCCAGTGGCACCCACGGCTACTCCCACTCGATCGTGGCCGGCGGCTTCGAGCTCACGTCGTAGGTGACCCGGTTGATCCCGGCGACCTCGTTGATGATGCGCGTCGCGATCCGCGCCAGCACATCGTGGGGGAACTCGTAC
>CANPVY010000144.1 GCA_947581845.1 uncultured bacterium
ACTTGCTCTGGACACTCGAGCCCTCAATGATGGGCAGCAGATCGCGCTGTACTCCGCCACGCGAGACATCCGGTCCGCCGATTGGGCTCCGCTCGGCGGCGATCTTGTCCAGCTCATCCAAGAAGATGATGCCCATCTGCTCGACACGATCGAGTGCTTCGTTGACGACATCGTCCATATCGATTAGCTTATCCAGCTCATCGGCAAGGAGAATGCGCCGGGCTTCGGAGACGGACACCACACGCCGCTTGGTGCGCTTGGGCATCATGTCCTGCAGCATCTCGGATAGGTTGTAGTCCACACCCTCCATGCCGGGGAGCTCGATGGCGGGGAAGGTCGTATGGGTGACCTCGATCTCGATCTCCTTGCTCTCCAGCTTACCGTCTCGCAGCAGCACACGCAGTTTCTCGCGGGTACGCCCGCGGCGTTCTTTCCGCTGTTCCTCGTCCGCTTCCTCCTCCTGCGCGCGCTTGTCGACCGCCTCCCCGCGCGACGAGACGACGAAGCCGGGTGGCACGGTCGGTCTCTCGCCGTCGGCGGGAAGAAGCAAATCCAAAAGCCGCTCCTCCACGTGCTCTTCAGCCATCTCCTGAACGTCGTCCTCGCGTTCCGAGCGCACCATGTTGACGGCTATGTCCACAAGATCCCGCACCATCGACTCGACATCGCGACCGACGTAGCCGACCTCGGTGAACTTCGATGCCTCCACCTTGATGAACGGGGCGCCTGCGAGCCTGGCAAGCCGGCGCGCAATTTCGGTCTTACCGACTCCCGTGGGACCGATCATGATGATGTTGTTGGGCATGATCTCGTCCCGCAGGTCGTCGCCAACCTGCTGGCGCCGCCAGCGATTCCTGAGCGCTATCGCGACCGCCCGCTTCGCTGCGTCCTGGCCAACGACGTACTTGTCAAGCTCAGCAACGATCTGCCGCGGTGTCAGCTCGTCGTGAAGCGGGGTTCGGTCAGCCCGCTGCTCGTCTGCGGCGGCGTCGAAAGAGGTTGAGGGCAACGAATCGTTCATGGGCCTTATCGTTCCAGCTCCAATACCGTGATCTCTGTGTTCGTGTAGATACAGATCTCGCCCGCGATCTCGAGGCTGCGACGCACGATCTCTCCCGCACTGAGATCCGAATGCGCACACAGCGCCCGCGCCGCCGCCAGCGCCATCGCGCCACCGCTCCCGATCGCGATGATACCGTCGTCGGGCTCGATGACCTCACCGCTACCCGACAGCAGGTAAGAGTGCCGAGCGTCGACAACCGCCAGCAGCGCCTCCAGCCTGCGCAGCACACGATCACTCCGCCAGTCCTTCGCCAACTCCACGGCCGCGCGAGGCAAGTTGCCTGGAAAGCGATCCAGCTTCTCCTCGAACTTCTCGAACAGGGTGAGGGCATCAGCCACCGTACCAGCGAAGCCTGCGAGAACCGAGCCGTCTTTCAGCGTACGCACCTTGTGTGCCTGCATCTTGACTACCACATCGCCGACCGTCACCTGTCCGTCACCGCCAAGCGCCACGCGCCCTTTGTGCCGAACGGCGAGAATCGTAGTCCCGCGCATTCTCAGGTCACTCATTGTATCGCTGCGAGCCTCCCTAGCTTCTCGGGTGCGCGATTCTGTACACCTGCTTCAGTCGCTCCCGCGAGGTGTGCGCGTACATCTGGGTGGTCGAAAGTGATGCGTGGCCAAGCAGCTCTTTGATAGCCATCAGATCCGCTCCCTGATCAAGCAGGTGCGTCGCGAACGAGTGACGAACCGAGTGCGTGCTCAAGTCGCTCTCCTCCGCGACCAGCGCGATGAAGCCCGTGACCACGCGCTGGATCTGACGCCGCGACAGGCGCCCGCCGCGTTCGGACACGAAGAGCGGGTCAGCCATCGCAGCCGGCCCGAAATGCCGGTCGCGCTCGCACGCGTACTCGCGCAGCGCCGAAACGGCAGGCCGTCCGATCGGCACGATTCGCTCCTTGCGGCCTTTGCCACGGACCTTGACCCGCGCCGCGTCGAGATCGAGATCCGCCATATCCAGGCCGTGCATCTCCGAGAGGCGGAGTCCCGCCGCATACAGTAGCTCCAGCAGGGCCCGGTCTCGTAACCCACGCCACCCGGCCTGGGCAGCGTGCTGGGCGGCGAGCTCGAAAAGCTGTGACATCTCTCCCTGAGTGAGGTATCCCGGCAGCGCGCGGCCCTGCCGAGGTGCGCGCACATGGCGCGCCGGGTTCGCAGCGACCACACCTTCCCGCTGCAGGAAACGGAAGAAGTTGCGCACGCTGGACAGCTTTCGCGCGACCGTCCTCCGTCTCAGCGCTCCCATGGCCAGATGGCTGAGAAACGCCCGGATCGCCAGCCGGTCCACGTCATCCCAAGACCACGACCCGTAGTACGCGGCGAGGAAATCGCTGAGATCCGAAAGATCGCGCCCGTAGGCTTCGACCGTGTGAGCGGAGAGCTGGCGCTCGTCCCTCAGGTGTCTCAGGTATTCCTGAACCTGCGTATCCCGCATCTCCACCCCACTACCGGGCGACCGTACAGCTACCGTCCCGCCCCTGCCGCCACCTCGCAGCCCGCGAGCCAAGCTCTCATCTCATGCACCGCCCGCACCGCCAGGCTCCGCCTCCTCTCCGGCTTGCGACGCTGCGGAGCAAGCAGCGGATCGAGCAGTCCGAAATTCGCATTCATCGGTTGGAAGTTACCCGGATCCGCCTCCCGAAGGTAGCGCAGCAGGCCGCCGAGCATCGTCGTCGCGGGCGGCAGCGTCGGCTCCAGGCCCCGGACCAGTCGGTCAATGTTGATGGCGGCCAGCAGTCCGCTGGCCGCTGACTCGATGTAGCCCTCGACTCCGGTGAGCTGGCCGGCAAAGACCAGCGCCGGCTCGCCCGCTGGCGAGCCATGCGCTGTCAGGAGGGCCGGGAAATTGATGTAACTATTCCGGTGGACCTGGCCGTAGCGCAGAATCTCAGCAGCGCGCAATGCCGGGATCAGCTGTATCGCCCGTCGCTGTCCCGCATAGCGCAGCCGCGTCTGAAAGCCCACCAGGCCCCACATCCGGGCGGCGCGGTCTTCCTGCCGCAGTTGGACAACGGCGTAGGGCGGCTTGCCGGTGCGCGGATCGCGCAGCCCGACCGGCTTCAGTGGGCCGAAGCGGAGCGCATCCCGATCGCGCGCCGCCAGCACCTCGATGGGCAGGCAACCCTCGAAGTAAGGTACCCGATCCCACTCACGTGCCTGGTGGATCTCGCCGCCGATCAAGGCTCGATACAAGGCCTCGTACTGCTCCCGGTCCAATGCGCAGTTGAGGTACGCGTCGTCCTGGCCCTTCCCGTAGCGAGACGCACGGAATGCCTGCGTCTCGTCGATCGAATCCGCTGCGACGATCGGCGAGATCGCATCAAAGAAATAGAGGCCATCGGAGCCAAGCCGCCGACGGATCGCATCGAACAGCCCAGCGGACGTCAGCGGACCGGAGGCGATGATCGCGGGGGGGCGCGGCAGTTCCTTCACCTCCTCGCGTCGTACCTCGATATTCGGCTGAGTCTCGATCGCTGCGCTGACCAGACGACTGAAGAGCTGGCGATCCACGGCAAGCGCGGCGCCCGCCGGAATCCGGGCCTCCTGCGCGACGCGCAGAAGCAGCGAGCCCAGCTCACGCAGCTCCGCCTTCAGCAGGCCGTGCGCGTTTGTCAATTCATCCGATTTGAGGGAGTTGCTGCAGACGAGCTCTGCTAGACCAGCGGTCTGGTGCGCCGCTGTGGCTACTGCGGGGCGCATCTCGAAGAGCAGAACGCGGTGGCCTCGTTCCGCCAGCTGCCACGCCGCCTCCGTGCCCGCCAGGCCACCACCGACTACCGCTACTTCGGGCATAGAGCGAACCTCTGTGACGGGTTCCACTCAGGCAGAGGTCACATCCGCCGTCTCTGGGGACGTCGGCTCGAACTCGTGACCGCAGGCGGCGCACCTCAGGTAATCGCCTTTGCGCTTCGAGCTCTTCTGAAGCGCTACGCTGGACCCGCACTGCGGACAGGTGGCTGCGGTTGGCGTGTCCCAAGTCGACCACTCGCACTCCGGATAGCGCGTACAACCGTAAAAGGTGCGACCCCGACGCGTCCGCCGCTTGACGATATCTCCCTCCTGGCAGATCGGACACTTAAGCCCCAGAGTGATCGCCTGGGTGTGCCTGCAACGAGGGTAGGCCGTGCAGGCGAGGAACTCCCCGTATCTTCCTGTCTTGACGGCCATCGGGCTCCCGCATTTCGGACACTTGGCGTCGCTCGGCAGCGCGGCCTGCTCTTTGCCCACCGTGCGCGTGAACCGGCAGTCCGGATAGTTAGAACACGCGACGAACGGGCCATAACGGCCGCTCTTCACAACCAGCTCGCCGCCGCACTGTGGGCACTTCTCGTCGCCGAGATCCACCTGCGGCGGCTGATCGATGGCGCGCGTGTTCTTGCATTCCGGATAGGCGGAGCAACCGAGGAACCGACCGTAGCGGTTCCAGCGAACCACCATCGGCTCTCCGCAGAGATCGCAGACAGCGTCCTCCGCTTGCACGATCTCCCTGACAATCTCCTCGCCGCGCGCCTCCCCTTCCTCGAGCCGTCGTGCGAACGGCGTGTAGAATTCGCCGAGCACCTGCCGCCAGTCGAGCTCACCTTCCTCGATCCGGTCCAAGTCAGCTTCCATGTTGCTCGTGAAGCCCACATCAAAGGTATCGGGGAAGACGCGGATCAGCACTTGGACCACCGTTTCCCCGAGCGGCGTCGGCACAAAACGCCGCCGTTCCAGCCCGACATAGGTCCGCTCGAGCAGCGTGGAGAGGATCTGCGCGTAGGTCGAGGGTCGGCCGATTCCCAGCTTCTCCAGTTCCTTCACCAGGCTCGCCTCGCTGAAACGCGCCGGTGGCTCCGTGAAATGTTGGCCCTTGACAAGCTCGATCAGCTTGACAACCTCGCCCTCCGCCAGCTCGGGCAGCGGCTTCAGTTCGTCGAGCGTCCGACCTTCGCCCTCCTCGTGCTCCACTCTGTACAGACGCATGAAGCCATCGAACTTCAGCACCGAGCCGACAACCCGGAAGACGTAGTCGCGCCGGTCAGCGCCAGTCAAATCGAAATCCACTGTCGTCGTGTCATAGACCGCTGGCGACATCTGTGAGGCCACGAAGCGCAGCCAAATCAAGCTGTAGAGCGCCAGCTGGTCCGGCTCCAGCTCGCGCTTCAGCGACTCGGGTGTTCGCTGGACCGATGTGGGACGGATCGCCTCGTGCGCCTCCTGCGCACCCTTCTGTTGCTTACCCAGGTAGAGCCTGGCCGACTTCGGGAGGTAGCGCCCGCCGAACTCGCCCTCTACATAGGCCCGGGCCGCATCCGCCGCGGATGCTGCGACGCGTGTCGAGTCGGTCCGCATGTAGGTGATCAGGCCGATCGCTTTGCCGCTGACCTCCAAGCCTTCGTAGAGCTGCTGCGCGATCCGCATCGTGCGCTTCGCCGAGAAGCGCAGCCGCTTCGCCGCCTCCTGCTGAAGCGTGGACGTGCTGAACGGTGGCGACGCGTATTTCCTTCGCTCCTTGCGACGGATACGCGTGATCTTGAAGGGGACATCCTTGACAGCCTCGACGACCGCTGACGCGGCGGCCTCGTCGTGCAACTCGGGCCGATGACCGCCCACGTGGTGCAGCTTCGCGGTGAAGCGCGTGCCGCTCTTCTCGAGCAGGGCCTCGACCGTCCAGTATTCCTGCGGCTGGAAGCCCCGTATCGCCTCCTCACGCTCCCAGATCAGGCGCAGCGCGACGGTTTGCACGCGCCCCGCCGACAGCCCTGGCCGGATGGGCTTCCAGAGAAACGGGCTGGCCTTGTAGCCGACCAGCCGGTCCAGGATACGTCGGGCTTGCTGGGCATCGACTTTGCGAAAATCGATCTGGCCGGGATTCTCGAGCCCCTCCGCAATTCCCTCCGCTGTGATCTCCTCGAACAGGACCCGCTTGAAGCGCACTCCGTCCTTGCTGGGATAGCCGAGCTGCTCGGCCACGTGATAAGCGATCGCCTCACCTTCGCGGTCGGGGTCGGTCCCCAGCAGTATCTCGTCCGCCTCCCTGGCGGCTCGCTTCAGCTCCTGGATGAGCTTGCCCTTCCCGCGGATCGTCACGTAATGGGGCTCGAATCCGTTCTCGATATCGACGCCGAGGTCACGCTTGGGCAGATCGCGGATGTGGCCCACCGACGCCTTGACGACGTAACCGTCGCCCAAGTAGCGATTCAGCGTGCGCGCTTTGGCCGGCGACTCCACGATCAGCAGCCTACGGCCGTCACCTGCGGTCTTGGACCGCTTCGGCCGTTTGCTGCCCGCTTTCGTCGCTTTCCGCGTCGTCATCGTTCTCTCGCCGTTCCACCCTTTACACCCGACCGGGGACTGCAGGTCCTAGCAGGTTCCGGCGCTGAGGATGGCTAACAGGAATCAACGGCTTGTCAACACTAGCGCATCCAAGGCGCCGCGAGCCACCGCCGCGGCGCCCGTACCGTGACCGGTCTGCGCGAGGCCCGACGCTCAGGTCAACAGAACCGAGAGCCGCTGGCCCAGCTCGGGCGACGCACGCCCTACATAGGGCGCCTGCCGGCCCCAGCTAGCTCCTCAGCGGCTCTC
>CANPVY010000145.1 GCA_947581845.1 uncultured bacterium
AGCCGTACGGCCGGCACCTCATCGCGCTGCAACGCCTCGCCCAGCGCCGGGACCGCGCGTGCGTCCTCGATCTCACCCAGCGCCCAGGCCGCCGCCTCGCGGACCTCGGGATCGCTGTCCTCGCGCAGTGCCTGCATCAGCGCCTGCACCGCCGCCGTGTCCTGCAGGCTGGCCAACGCCGCCACGACCGTCTTCCGGACCCCCGCATCTTCGTCCCCCAGTGCGAGGGCGAGTGCGGCCACCGGGTCCGGGCGATCCACACGCTGGGCCACGCCCGGGTCCTGCGACCGTTCCTCGACATCGCGATTCCTGGGCTCCGCCGGCACGCCCGCCGACGACTCGGCCGGTCTCTCCGGCTGGGCCACCGTGATCGTGATCTCTTCGGGATCACCGGTTACGTGGACAGCGCCGTCCACCTGCGCCGTCTCATCCGGCACGCTCAGCTTCGCTCCGTCGTCACTGCTCGCCGCACGCTCGGGGCCCATCGCCGCCAGCGGGACCGCCGTGAGGACGACCGCCAACGCCACGCCCAGGCCAGCGGCAGGCGTCAGGCCGTGCCGCTTGATGCCCGGCTCCAAAATGGCGAGCAGTCGCCCTTCGAACTCGGAGCGCCGCGCCATCGGCTGCGCAACGGCCAGGGCCCACGAACGGCCGGCCCCACGCACGATCTCGATCAGATGCCCCACGTACTCCGAGGGCCGGGTACCCGCCCGCAACACCAGGTCGTCGCAGGCACGCTCGCTCTCGGCACGCAGTCGGCGCGCCGCGAGCCAGACCAGTGGCTGGAACCAGAAGACCGCACAGGCCAGCTCCCCGATCAGCTGCGAGATCGCGTCGCTGCGGCGGAAGTGCGCGCACTCGTGCAGCAGCACGGCGAATCGGCGTTCCGCACTCCAGCCCTGCGCTGAATCCGGCAACACGACCACAGGATTGAAGATCCCCGTCCCGAACGGTACGGGGGCGTGCCGACTCACCAGCAGACGAACCGGAGTCACAAGGCCGAGCCGCATGGCGGCACGGTTCAGCAGCCGCTGCCAGGACGCCTCGTCCAGTCGGCGACCGCGACGAGTGATCATCCAGACCGCGACCGTGCCCGCAACCAGCCGACCGACCACGAGCAGCATCCCCGCAAGCCAGAGGATCGCGAGTGCCTTGGGCAGGTGAGCGAGCCTCCCCAGGGCAACCAACGCCGCGGGTGACTCGGCGGAAGTCGGTCGCGCTACCGCCAAACCTGGGCCCGCACGCTCCTCACGGGGAGCCGAGAGCGCGTATCCGGCCTCTGTTTTCTCCGCCCTAAGCGGCTGCGAACTCGCCTCGGCCGCCCGAAGCTGCGGTGCGCTTTCATCCACGGCCGCGACTTCCACCGCATCGGCAGCCGGCAGGATCGCGATCCGCCAGGGAAGTGCCAGCGAGAGCGCCGGGAGAACGAGCAACCCGATCAGCCCGACGCTCCAGAGCAGGTGCCGTAGCGAGGCGGACGCCCGCCGTAGCAGCCCGGCAAGGGCGAACAGGAAAGCCAGGTAAATCGTACCCTTGATCGCCGCATCCAAGAGGAGTGTCATCGACATGGCTACCGTCCTTCTTGCTCAGCGCGCCGGACGAGCTCGGCGAGCCGTTCGAGGGCTTCGTCGGAGATCTCCGCATCAGAGAGCTGGATCAGCGCCAGCGCGGCCCGTTCCGCCGACCCTTCGAAAAACGTGTCCACCAGATGCCGCAGCGCCCTGCGACGTGCGCGCTCCGTCGACACGACCGGCAGATACACGTAGCGCGGCCCCTCCTGCTCGTGCGTCACGTAGCCCTTCTGCTCCAGCTTGCCGAGCATGGCCCGCACGGCGGAGTAGCTGGGCGGATCCGGCAGCTCGCCGAGGACCTCGTGTACCGACGCGCGTCCCAGCCGGTACAGCGCCTCCACGATCTGCCGTTCGCGGCGTCCCAGATTGCTCAAGTCAGGTTGGCGCATAGCTTGCTCTCGATGAGTGAGATGCCTGGAGACGGGCCAGGGTTGGCCCGTATGCTAACTGGGTAGCAATGTGCTACTACAGTAGCATCCCGGCGCCCTCCTGTCAAGCGCCGCTGCAGGGCCTTCCTCCGGGTCGATCGGACCGAAGACCGGTGTACCGTACGGGGCCTACAAGCTGCGGGTTTCCGGAGGACGGACCGGCTACGAGAAGGCTGCGGAGCTGGAAGCGACGTTAGGCCAAGTCCCGGCGAGTGCGGATGCGCGGTGCCTCACTCCTCCCGCAGCACGGTCACCGGATCCACACGAGACGCACGTACGCTGGGGACCAGGCATGCCACTATGGCGACCGCGAAGAGAACCAGCGCGGCGCCTGCGAACGCGGTCGCGTCGGTCGGACTCACCTCGAACAGGAACGCGGTGAGCGCACGCGTGAGTAACAGCGCTGCGGCGCTCCCAACGACGACACCCAGGGCTGCCAGCAGGAGCGCTTGTCTCAGGACCGCTCCCACCACCTGCACGTTTCTGGCGCCCAGGGCTCGGCGGATCGCCGTTTCACGCCGGAGCGAAGCGACGTGGTAGGAGATGACACCGTAGATTCCAGTTGCGGCCATCACGAGAGCCACGAGTGCCAGCAACACGAACAGGGTGCCGCGGAACCTTTGCACGGCGGTCGAACCCCGAACCAGCTGCTCCATGGTTGCCACGTCGCGGAGAGGTGTGCGCGGCTCGAGCGCCCTCACTTCCCTTCTGACCTGGGAAACCAGGGGTTCCGGATCCCCACGAGCACGCATCACGACGTAGGGTGCGTGCCACGCGAGATTCTGGCGATATGCGGTGTACACGGTCGGATTGACGCCCCCGGCGGCGCCGCTCTGGTAGGTGACGTCACCCACGACGCCTACGAGGGTGAGCCACGGGGCCTCTGGACTCCACCTACCGCTCTTCAGGCGTTTGCCCAGCGGATCTTCGTCCGGGAAGTGCTTCCGTACAAACGCTTCGTTTACGACCACGACGCCCGGTTGCCCCTCACGATCAGATAGCGTGAAGGTGCGACCGCGTAGGAGCGGTATTCGTAGCGCATCGAAGTAGCTCCCGGTCACCAGTAGCCACTCTGCGGTCAACTGGGGCTCGCCCGGGCCGGGTTCTTCTCCTTCGACCGTGTAATTGTTGGTCAGTCCGAGCCGATCTGGCGGCAGCGCCGTCGAAAAGCCAACGGCAGTCACTGCCGGCAATGCGCTGAGCCGCTGCTCGAGAACGGTGAGGAAATTCTCGAATGCGGAATGTTCGCTGTAGGGATCATCCGGCAGAGCCAATCGGAACGTGACCACGCCCGCCTCATCGATGCCCAGATCGGCAGTCTGAAGGCGAACGAGGCTCTTTGCCAGAAGACCGGCGCAGATCAGCACGCTCAACGCGAGCGCGAACTCGGCAACGACGAGTAGCTTCCGCGTCTTGCCCCGGCTGCCTCCAGCCGTGCCGCCCCGACCTCCTTCCCTCAGCAGCTCGCCCAGTCTGGACCACGGCAAGGTCAGCGCCGGCACGGTGCCCGCGATAGTCCCGCAAGCCAGTCCCAGCAACAGCGCAAACCCCAGCACGCTCGCATCGATGTTCACTTCGCTCATTCGAGGGATGATCGCTGACGCCCCCATGCTGAGCACATCCAGCGCGACCGCGGCGAGGGCCAGTCCGATCAGCGCCCCCAACAGTCCCAAGATGGCCGATTCCGTGATCAGCTGCCGTACGAGACGACCTCTACCCGCACCCAACGCCGATCGCAGGGCAACCTCCCGGTGGCGCAAGGTGCCCCTCGCCAAGAGCAAGTTGACAACGTTGGCAACGGCGATGAGCAACACGCACGCCACGGCTCCCAACAACAGGATTAGCGTAGCTCGGGCGTGCCCGACGACCGCTTGCTTGAGCGGCAACATGTAATATCGCCAACCGCTCGCCGATTCGGGGTAACCCTCTCGTACCAAGAGCTCAACCGACCTCAAGTCGGCCTCTGCGAGCTCGGCGGTGCTGCCGTCTCTGAGCCTGGCTATCGCCTGGATATAGAACGGCCCGCGCCGCGTCGGCTCTTTCAGACGCCCTAATGCCCAGATGTCTCCCCCAGGAAGGCTGAATCCAGGCGGCATGACCCCGACGATACTGAATGCTCGGCCATCCAGCTCGATGATACTGCCGATGGCTGCGCGGCTACCCTGCAGCCGCGTCTGCCAGTAGCGGTGGCTGATGATCACCGCCAGTTCATCCTCGGGCGCAAACGAGCGTCCTACGATCGGCGAGACGCCGAACACGACGGTTATCGCATCCGTAACCCATGCGCCGTGGACGACCTCCGGTCCATCCGGCGTCGCGACGGTGAACCCCCCACTGCGAAACCACATTCCGGCGACCGAGGCAAGGTGTTGCCGCCCTTCCATCAACCCCAGAAGGTCGGCATCGGACAGCGGTGACGAGTAATCGTGCCACCTGATTCGCACCAGGTACAGTTGGCCGGCCTCCGGGTAGGACAGGGGTTGCAGCAGGACGCCATTCACCACGCTGAAGATTGCGGTGTTCACACCGATACCGACCCCCAGCGACAGGAGCGCGGCTATGGTGAACACGGGAGCTTTCCCCAGGCCCCGGAGAGCGTAACGCGCGTCCTGAATCATGTCCTTGATCCAGCGCACACCGCTCTCATCGCGGACCTGCTCCTTGATGACCTCCACTCCTCCAAAGCGAAGGTACGCCTGGCGTCGCGCCTCGGCTTCGTCCATCCCGAGCCTCACGTTCCGCTCGATATCCCTCTCGAGATGGAAGCGAATCTCCTCATCGAGCTCATCCTCTACTCGGCGTGTCGCCAACAGCGCCCTGATCCGGTGGGTCAACCCTCTCAGCCTGCGCATCGGAGCCTCTTCTATCTCATGGAGAGTCAATAGGAAACCTGGAGAACACGATTGATAGCCAGCGACATACGATCCCAACTCTCGCGTTCCACTCGCAGACGCCTCCGACCGTCCGGCGTAAGCTTGTAGTAGCGGGCTCGCCGGTTGTTCTCCGTCCT
>CANPVY010000146.1 GCA_947581845.1 uncultured bacterium
TGGACGTCTCCAGCTCGCGCGGATGACTGTAGTGCGCGACCACCGTGATGTGCCGCCCGGACCGCCGCACCTCCTCGAACAGCTGCAGGATATCATCCGCGTCGGGGTCGCTGACAAAGCGGTACGGCCAATACGCCGGTGACTTGGTGCCGACACGAATAGCCGCAATATGCCTGAGCCCCGGGCCCAGCAGCGGTTCCACGTAACGTCGCAACACCGACGCCTTCATCACCATCGGATCGCCGCCGGTGAGCAGTACGCTTCTCACTCGCTTCTGAGACTGCAGATACCGCTGCCAGTGGTCCCCCTCGCGGCTGGCGAACTTCAGATCCTCCATGCCGACGAACTGCGGCCAACGGAAGCAGTAGGTGCAGTAGGCGTGGCAGGTCTGGCCCGCCGCCGGGAAGAGCAGCACCGTCTCGCGGTACTTATGCTGGACACCGGGTATCGGCGCGCCGCCCAGCAGCGGCACGTTCAGGTCCATCTGCCCGGCGGGATGAGGGTTCAGCGAATATTGGATCTCCCGGGCCGCCGCCCTGATCTCCTTCTCCGACGCCCCCCTGCGAATCAGCCCGTACATCCGCGCCAGCTGCTGGCGCGTCAGCATGTCCGGCTGCGGGAAGGTCAGCCGGAAGATCGGGTCCTCTGGGATGGCCGACCAATCGATCAGCTCGTCCAGGATGTAGTCGTTCACCCGGAACGGCAGTACCGCCGCCACCGCCTCCATGGCGATACGCTCATGCGCCGAGAGGCCCTGGAGCTGCGGCAGCCGGCCGATGTCTCTGCGCGTATACGCACGATACCTACGGCTGCCGTCCCCGGCGCTCGCATACTTCCGTCCCAACCTCTTGCCGAACAACATGTCCCGAACGAACCCCGCTACTTAGAGTCCTCTCCCTCCCCTGGCACGGTCGACGCCGCTGACCCTGCCGAAGTCGGCTCGACCTAGCCCTGCTGTGCCGTGTAGTCGATTCTCGGTGGGGCACGCCGACCGCCACCGCACTCTGCCAGCGTCACCCAGACTGCGACGGGATCCCGGTCCGGCTAAACCGGGAATGCGGCGCCGCTGCCGGAGGCTCTTGCGCCCTGACGGCCCCTTGACCTGCCCGGCCAGCCGACGCAGCGCTCGCGGTTTGCTGTAATCATTATAAAGATACCCCCGCTCGCCCCCTGCGGCAAACCACATCTGTAAGGCAGCCAACTTGACCGAGCGCTCAACACAGCAGGCCTCACCGAACAGCCCGCGATTCGGCCTTGTGTTTCCCAGGCTGCTGTCCCTAGAATTCCCCTGCATGTGACAATCTGCCCCGACTTCTCGCTGCGCCGCCGGCGAAACGCGCTCCGCAAGTCGTTAGAATGGAAGGAAGTTAAGGCGTTTGGAACCGGGGGCCTGGAAGATGCGCAAGAGGTCGGATAATCATTGCGGCAGCGCGAAAGGCCCCTAGCACAAGGAATCGAGAGCCATGACCACCAAGAAAGAGCAGCCGGCGAGCCCGGCTGAGGACCTGAATCCGTTCCACATCGCCCAGCAGCAGTTCGAGGGGGCGGCCCGTTACATGCCGGACCTGAAGGCCGGCCTGGTCGAGTTCCTGAAGCGGCCGAACCGCATGATCACCGTAGAGTTCCCCATCGAGACTGCGGACGGCGAGGTCAAGAACTTCGTTGGCTACCGCTGTGTCCATAACCTCGTCCGCGGGCCCGGCAAAGGCGGGATCCGCTATCACCCCGACGTGACGGCCGACGAGGTACGGGCGCTCGCCTCGTGGATGACCTGGAAGTGCTCGGTGCTCGACGTGCCGTTCGGCGGTGCCAAGGGCGGCATCATCTGCAACCCGAAGAAGCGAACCAAGGATGACCTGCGGAAGATCACGCGCCGCTTCATCGCCGAGCTGGGCGATGCCATTGGCCCCTACACGGACATCCCAGCACCCGACGTGAACACCAACGCCGAGACGATGGCCTGGATCTACGACACCTACGACATGATGCACAAAGGTCGGAACAACCTGGGGGTCGTCACCGGCAAGCCCGTGGACATCGGTGGCTCGCTGGGTCGGCGCGAAGCCACGTCGCGCGGCTGCCTGTTCTGCACTCAGGAGGCGCTGAGGCGGGGCGTGCTGCCGGGTTTGAGCTCGGTGAAGGGTGCCACTGTGGTGGTACAGGGCTACGGCAACGCCGGCGCCATCGCCGCCGAGCTGTACGCGGCGGAGGGCGCCAAGATCATCGCCGTGAGCGACTCGCGCGGCGGCATCTACAACCCGGACGGCATCGATCCGCTCGCCGCGCTCGAGCACAAGAAGAAGACGCGCTCGGTGGTCGGCCTGCCGGGCACGAAGAAGGTGAGCAACGAGGAACTGTTGGCGCTCAAGTGTGACATCCTGATACCGGCGGCACTGGAGAACCAGATCCGCGGCGACAACGCGGCGGAGATTCGCGCCCGGCTGATCGCCGAGGCGGCGAACGGGCCGACGACACCGGCGGCCGACAGGATCCTCTTCGAGCGTGGGATCGTGGTGCTCCCGGACATCCTGGCCAACGCCGGCGGCGTGACGGTGAGCTACTTCGAGTGGGTGCAGAACAACGAATACGAGCAGTGGGATGAGGACCACGTCAACCTCAGGCTGCACGTGAAGATGGAGCGGGCGACCGACGCGGTGCTCGCCAAGCAGAAGGAAATCAACGGGTCGCTTGACCAGCTGCAGGCTGAGCGCAAGAAGCGCGGCTTGCAGGGCGCGCCACTCCAGCCGGTCGACCTCCGCATGACCGCCTACGTGCTGGCGATCGAGCGAGTGGCGCGGGTGACCCTGGAGAGGGGCATCTGGCCGTAGTCACTGCGCACTCGGCGAGACCAAGCGCACGTAACCTCCGTGCAGCAGAGCGGCGCCAGCATAGGCCGCGGCCGCTGCCAGGAACAGCGTCCGAGAGCCGGACTCCAGCGCGATCAGCGCCGCGAGCGGCGTGGCCAGCACCGAGCTGAACCCGTTCGCCGCCCAAGCCCAGGCCACCGATCCGGTCTCCAGGCCAGCGAGCGAGCGAAGCCCGAGCGGGAAGGGCATGCCCATCAGGAACGCGAGCGGCGCGAGGACCGAGAGGGCGGCCGCAGCTCGTAACAGCAGCTGGGTCGGTTGCAGAAGATGAATCATCCCGAGCAGCAGGCCCCCGTATAGCACCAGCATCCCCGCCAGCAGCGCCCCGACGATCCAGCCACGTTTCGCGGGCTGCCGGTCCGACCAGGCGCTGCCCACACCCGAGCAGATGAGGAAAGCGCTCAGGACCGCCGCCACCGCATATACGGGGTGGCCCAGCAAGAGATCGAGCTGCTGGATGGCCGCAACCTCGGCCGCCAGGTAGGCGAGCCCGATCGCCGAGAAGTAACCGACCAGGCGCAGCCAACTGCTGCTCCCCGCTCCGCGGGCGCGCAGAGCCGCAGGAACGAGCATGAGCAGGGCCGCCAGAACCACGCTCTGCACCAGGGTGGCCAGCAGAGCGACGTAACCCCACTCGGCAAACGGCAACCAGCTGCCACGGCTCCCAGCGAGGAAACTCCTCAGCGCGCCCGCCCGCAGGAAGTGGTGCGGGTAGGGCCGCGCATCGTCGGCGACGGCGACATCAAACGGATAGGCTGCCGCGAAACGGGCGGCGCTATCCGGCCCCGCGACCGCGGCAGCTGCAGCGCGGAACAGCGTGGGCTCGTCCAGGACGTTGAAGGCCGTGGCCGGTACGACGATTCCAGGATGCCAATCGAGGTCGAAGCGTCGCACCCTCGCCCAAGCGGCCAACAGCTCGACATCGCGATCGCTGAATCCTGACGGCTTCACCAGCACGGTCCCGGTGGCCCAGCTCCGCGCTACGACCAGCCCGCCTGCCACCGCCCCTGGCGCATGCCGCCTCAACGCCTGCGTCGCGGTGAGTATCACGCGCACGTTCTCGCGCGGCGGCACGGTGAGCCACCGCGTGATCGCCAGCACACCCTGGTCGCTCAACCGCTCCAGATAGCTGACATAGGCCTGCGCCGTGTGGAGGAAATCCTCGTTCAGGGCGTGCACGCCTGCCGCCGCGGTGCCCAAGGCACGGCCGGCAGCCACGGTGATGAGATCGAAACGCTCTCGCGAGCGCGCCACGTAGCCGCGAGCGTCCCCGATCGCCCACTCGACCCGATCCAGCTCCGGCGCTGGCACCGCCGGGTTGTCCAACCACCCGCCCAGCCGAACCAGTTGCGGGTTGAGCTCCAGTGCCTTCACCCGGCGCGCGCCGTGCGCCAACGCGTTCCACACCTCCAGACCCCCGCCTGCCCCAACGACCAGCACGTCACCCGCCTCGCCGAGGGCATAAGGCAAGGCCGACGGCAGCCAATCGAGGATTGCCAGTGCCGCATCCTCCCCACCCCAGTCGCTGACCGCGCCAGCGATCTCGGCGTCTACAAAGAGCGCCGTCTGCGCGGGGAACGCGCCCGTATAGGCCAGCGACAGCCCCGGGGCGTGCCGGAAGGCCGAGGCCTCGACGGCCACGACCCAGCCCAGCGGGCTCGTGGCCTGCGCGACGCGCCGTGCATCCGGGAACGCCTCGACCTGAGGCAGGCCCTTGTACGGCGTGATATCCAACCGCCACAGTGGCTCCACGAACACGACCACAGCGAGCAGCAGACTCGCCCAGGCGCAGCCCCTCACCAGCGCCTTTCGCGTCGCGGCGGCAGGGACCGCGCTGATGGCACCCAACGACGCCACGAGCGCCGGCACTGCCAAGGCCCGCAGGGGGAACACGATCCAGAGGACCGCCACCGCCAGTGCCGCGCCCACCCCCGCGCCCAGGAAGCTCGCGCCGTAGATCCAGCCCGTGCGCTGCGGCTCCAACGTGAGGGCCACCAGGGTGGCCAGTGCACCGACCCCGAAGGGTAGGGCGAGCAGCAGATAGACCAGAGCCAGACGCGGCCACTGGCCGGCATCCCACGGCAGCTGTGTCGCGTCGAGCGGGACCTGATGAACCAGAACCGCGCTGGCCACGAGCGCGGCCGGCGTCAACACGGCAGCCCAAACGAACCAGCGCGCCGCCTGCTGCGGCTGTGGACGCGACAGCGCCACCAGCGTGCCGCTGGCGCCGAAGCCCAGCATAGCAATGCCGATCGCCATGTAGGCGAAGTGATGGAACTGCTCGATGGCGAAGATCCGAACGAGGAGGATCTCGTAGGCTAGAGTGCTGGCCGAAAGGAACGTGACGGCCAGGGGTCGAGCGTAGCGCGCCACAGGAATCAGCGCAGGCCCTTCAACATCGGCACGAATCGCACGGGCAACAGGTTATGGGTGCGCACATCGCCGGCCGCATCCTTATTGACCAGGATGAGGTTCTGAACCCCGTAGACGCTCCCCACCGGTATCACCATCCGGCCGCCCGGCTTCAGCTGCTCCACCAGCGCGGGCGGGATGTATCCTGCCGCGGCCGTAACGATGATCGCATCGAAGGGCGCGACCTCGCTCCAACCGTAGTGACCATCGGCGTGACGCACCGTGACGTTGGCGAAACCCAGCCGCTCGAGCCGCTGGCGGGCGCTCGTTGCCAACGCCTCGAAG
>CANPVY010000147.1 GCA_947581845.1 uncultured bacterium
CCCTCTTCCAGAAGCTCTCGAGACACCGAGGCGGCCGGGGGAGGGTCCAGCTCGAACTGGGGCTTCCTGCCCAAAAAGGCTTCCACCTGTTCCTCGTTCTCCTCCGGCTCCAACGTACACGTGGCGTAGAGCAGCTGACCCCCCGGGGTCACCAGCTCCGCCGCCGCGTCCAGCAGACGGCGCTGAAGCCGGACTAACATCTCCAGATCGCGCGCCCTGAGACGCCAGCGACTATCCGGACGACGTGCGAGGGTTCCCGTGCCGCTGCACGGCACGTCGAGCAGAACGGCCTGCGCTCTCAGCAGCGGCGGTCTCGTCGAATCCGCCACCGCCACGTGCAGCCGCGAGAGTCCCAGCCGTGCCCGATTCTCCAGCAACCTTGCCAGCCGGGCGCGCACGTTGTCGAACGCCCACACCTCATGGCCGCGAGCTGCCAGCGCCGCCGCCTTTCCGCCCGGCGCCGCACAAAGATCGATCACGGGCGTGCCCGGGTCCAGAGCCATGTAATCGACGACCGCGGCCGCGCCAGGATCCTGGACGACCACTGCCGCGAGCTCTAACATGCGCTGGAGCGCGCTCGCCTCGACACGCAGGGACGCCGGGACCAGCCTGACCGGCTCGGCCTCGATCCCGGCCGTCGCGAGCTGCTCCAGCGTCCGCTCCCGTGAGCGGGTCACGCTCACGTACACCGCCGGCCGGGCATTGTTGTACTGTACCAACTGCTCCACATCCCCCACCGGCCAGCGCGCCAACCAGCGCTCAATCAGCCAGCGCGGGTGCGAGCC
Source organism: uncultured bacterium (assembly GCA_947581845.1). Classification (GTDB taxonomy): domain Bacteria; phylum Gemmatimonadota; class Gemmatimonadetes; order Palauibacterales; family KS3-K002. The sequence continues at coordinate 786 of CANPVY010000147.1, forward strand.
CCAGGTTGTCAGGTGAGCGACGGGATCGTCTTCGAGCCGTGGGAAGCTGACCGCCGAAGATGAGTCCCGGCCCAGGCGACGTAGCACGGCATTAGTCAGCGACGCAGCGCCCTTCCCGGCGATTCGCTTCGCGGCCTCCACGGCATCGGCGACCGCCGCATAGGCGGGCACCCGATCCAGCTCCAACAGCTGGTAGGCTCCCAGCCGCAGGATATCGACAACATCCGCATCCAGACGCCCGCTGCCGCCCTCAACCAGGCCCTCAATGATGTGGTCTAGCCGCCCGCGCAGCCGCAGCACGCCGTACGCGAGCTCCTGGGCCAACCGTCGGTCCGCTGCGGCCAGGGAAGGCGCCAGCCGTTCGAATGCGCGATCGGCGAACGCACCCCGCCTGACATCACGCAACACCTGCAGGACGGCCAGCCGCGCCGGGGCAATCTTCGCTTTGTCCCTCAGTGTCAACCCTTCAGTCCAGCATGCCCGCCGTCGGACTGGACGGGACCGCCTGCTCGCGCCGTGGCATGCGACCGGCAAGGTAAGCCAGTCGGCCGGCCTCGGTGGCCTGCTTCATTGCGACCGCCATCCGCACCGGGTCCCTGGCCTCAGCGATGGCCGTGTTGATCAGGATGCCATCGACACCCTGCTCCAGCGTCACGCACGCATCCGAGGCCGTGCCGACACCCGCATCAACGATGACCGGGACGCTGACGCGGCCTTTGATCAGGCGGATGGTGAATGGATTGAGCAAACCCAGCCCGCTGCCGATCGGCGACGCCAGCGGCATCACGGCCGCCACACCAGCGTCTTCAAGCTTCAACGCCGTGATCAGGTCCTCGTTGGTATAGGCGAGAACCTTGAACCCCTCGGACACCAGGGTCCGCGCCGCTTCCACCAGGCCCTCCACATCAGGCAACAAGGTGTCCTGGTCTCCGATCACCTCGAGTTTCACCCAATCCGTGAACCCGGCCTCACGGCCGAGGCGCGCATAGCGGATCGCTTCCTCAGCGCTATAGCAGCCAGCCGTATTCGGCAGCAGCAGCCATCTCTTCTGATCGAGATGGTAGAGGATTCCCTCCTCCTTCGTCCGGTCCAGGTCGACACGACGCACGGCGACCGTCACGATCTCGGTGCCGGACGCCGTGATCGCCTTGACCATCGTCTCGTTGTCCTTGTACTTCCCCGTGCCGACGATGAGTCGGGACCGGAACTCGTGCCCGGCAATCTCCAACGGCTCGTCCAATTGCTCAAGCTTCTTAGTGACTACTGGCATCGAAAGTCCACCTCCCTCATCAGCCGGATCACCCGCCAAGCAGGTGGCCAGGAGTCTTGGCTCAGCCCCCGCCTACGAAGTGTACGAACTCGATCGTGTCGCCCGCTGTGACGGGAACCTCCCCATATTGGTGCCGGCGAACGATTTGCCTGTTACGCTCCACGACCACCAGGCGCTCGTGTAACTCGAAGTGGGCCAACAGATCGCGGACGGTCAACCCCGCCGGAACACCCCGTTCCTCACCATTCACCGTGATCGTAATCGTTCCCTGGTCACTCTCGTTCATAATCTTAACCACCGGCGTCAAGGCCGCGCACTTCCGCACCGCCCCTGGCTTCCTGGAGAGCGGCCACGTAGTCCCGCACGGCCTTCCCGGCGTCGCGCGCCTGCCAGACACCGCTCAGCACCGCCACGCCGCAGGCGCCCGCCTCCAACACCTCTTTTACCCGTTCCACTGTGATACCCCCGATCGCCACGATCGGTCGCCCGCAACCCGCCGCTTCGCGCAGCGCCGCCAGGCCCAACGGCTGCCGTTCCGGGTGCGAGGCTGTCGCGTACACGTTACCCAGCACGGCAACATCTGCACCCTCATCCAGCGCGGCAGTCGCTTCCTCCCCACTGTGCACCGAGCAGCCGATCAAGCAGGTCTGCCCCAGCAGCGCTCGCGCCTGGGCGGGCGACATGCTGCGGGCGCCGAGCTGAACACCATCGGCCCGCGTGGCCAGAGCCACGTCGACACGATCATTGACCCAGAGACTCGCCCCCGCCTCCCAGGTCATCTGCCTGCCTTGCACCGCCAGCTCCCAGAACCGTCCCCCCTTGAGACCGTGCGCGCGCAACTGGAGAACACAATCCCGACCGCCCGCCGTCACGGCGGATGTCGCCATCTTCGGGAAATCGGTCCGCCCGACGACCTCCTCGTTGGTCACCAGGAACAGCCGCGGCAAACGCCGGCTCAACTGAACCTCTGGCCCGTGGCGACCCCGCGGCCCCGTATCCACTCCACTGCCTCCATCCGCCGCTTGCCGGCAGGCTGCACCTGGCCGATGGTCAGGGTGCCGGCACCCGTCGCGACCTCCAGCCCGCTGCGCGGGTCCGCCGAGACGACGACGCCGGGGGCTGCCTCGGCGCTTTCCTCCCCGATCCCTGGCACGAACATCCCTACCCGCAGATCCTCGAGCTGGGACCAGGCTCCCGGCGTCGGATCGCTACCGCGGATCCAGCGCTCCAGCTCTGGCGCCGAGCGTGTCCAGTCGATCCGCACGTCTTCGGGCTTGAGCTTCGGCGCGTACGTGGCCGCCTCTTCGTCCTGCGGCTCCTCCACGGCCGTGCCGGCCTCGATCAGCGCCAGGGCCTCAAGCAGAGTGCGCGCACCGAGTACCGCCAGCTGCTCCGTCAGTGTTCCAGCCGTGATATCACTCGCTATCGGGCAGCTCGCCTTCCGCAGCATCGGCCCGGCGTCCAGCTTCTCGACCATCCGCATGATGGTCACGCCCGTCTCGTCGTAGCCCTC
>CANPVY010000148.1 GCA_947581845.1 uncultured bacterium
CGGACAGGAGACGTCGAGCCCCGTACCCAGCACGCCGACGGTGTCACCCCCGACATCGAGGGCCGTGCGGTGAGCGATGCTGTCGATCCCGCGCGCGAGGCCGCTCAGGATCACGTAGCCGGCGCGCACCAGCCCCAGGACGAGTGCCACGGTGGCATCGCGCCCGTAGGTCGTCAGCCCGAGGACGATGGACACGGTGGCATCGCGCCCGTAGGTGGTGTGGCGGCGCGTGCCCACCACCGCGATGCCGGGCCGCTCGAACAGCTCGAGGCGCCCCTGCACGTGCCAGATCCGGGGCGGTTGCGGGAGGTTACGGAGCGCCCTCGGGTAATGCAGATCTCTGAGCTCGAGGGTCCGCGGCGCGGTCATGAGTGGTAACGTGGGCCGCGGCTATCAACACAACGTTACCGCCCTGGCCCCGCACGCTCGGCAAGAACCTGCCAGATCTCCGGATCCTCACTGCCCAGCACCCAGGCGGAGAAGCCTCGCAGCCCGTACTCCTCTACCAGGTCCAGTTTGGCTCGGAAGCTGCGCGCGTCTTCGAGGAAGACCCACTCGAAGACGCCCGCGTTCGAGAAGAAGCTGTAGTGGACCTTCTGGTCGTCGCTCCAGAGGAGCTCCGCGCCATGCCGCTCGAGCAATCCGATCGCTTCGCGATACGAGTGTGACCGGCTGTAGGACCGGGCGCGCTCGGGGAGCAAGGTGTCCTCATGCGAGGTGTACCAGTGCTGTGACCACAGCGGGATCCCCAGCGAGAGTTTCTCGGCCGGGATATGATTCAGGAAATATTCGATGACATCGCGCACCCAGGGGAGGCCTGCCGCGGGGCCGGGCGGTGTGCGGCGTGTGTGCTGGGAATAGGACATGAGCGAGACGAAGTCGCCGATCTCTCCCAACGCCTGCAAGTCATAGCCGGCACGCCACTGGCCGAACAGCCAACCGTGGTACGGCGTGGGACCAGGATAGTCCTCCAGCCGGTGGACCACGGCGACGCTGATCTTGAAGCCGGCGTCGTGGAGCGCACGGGCGGCTTCGCGGTAGAAGCGTGTAAACGCGTCCCTGTCGCGCAGGTGCAGGTTCTCGAAGTCGAACTGGATCCCCATGAAGCCGTGCCGGCGACACAACTCCACCATCGTCTGAACGGCGCGGGCGCGCGCGGCGTCGTTGGAGAGGAGCGCGTGGAGCAGATCCGCGTCGAATCCCGGGTTCACGATAAGCGGCATGACCGGCACATCGTGCTCCCTGGCCAGCTGCAGCACGCGGGGATCGAGCTCGCCCCAGACGACACCGTCACCGTCCACCCTGTACGGCTGCGGCGCGATGATCGTGATCTCGTCGATGTGCTGCCTCAGGCTCTCGAAGCTGTCGAGGCGGTCCACATAATAGAACAGCCGCTCACCGGCCGTTTGCGCCGGCAGGTCCGCGGGCCTCAGCAGGGCAAGACCCAGCGCGAGTGCCGCCAGGCCGATCCGGCCCGCAAGACGTTTCCTTACAGCATCCATGGGCACCTCCATAGTGGATATTCATCGGCAACTTGCCCGGAGATAGAACGAGAGGCGCGCGGCCAGTCTGTCCGCGCGCCTCTCACCTCCCTACCCGCCGGGCGGGTCTCTCAGCATGCGTCCGGATTGGTCATGCACTCCTGCTCTGGCAGCGGCAGGAAGTCGAAGATCGGTTCTACCGTGATCGACGCTCCCAGCCGGCGGGCGTCCTCCCAACGTAACCCCTGCATGTAGAGCTCGTAGCGGCGCTCGTAGGCGATCTGCGCGAGCAGCTCGGCCTTCGTGTCCAGCGCCTCCGGAGGCAGGGCGGTCAGCCCGGCAACCGGCTCGTCCAACGGCGAGCTGACCTGTGTGCGGACCTCGTTGACCAGAGTCGCCGCGGGGCCGAACTGGTCGAGCTCCGTGAGCGCCTCGGCCTTGATGAGCTTCATCTCGTCCGGCAGATACACCGGGTACGGGTCGTCAGCCGTCGAGTACTCCCTCAAGGGTAGCAGCAAGGAGTCCGGGTTCCCCGCAAATGGCTGGGCGCCGGTATCTACCCAGTAGTCGGGCCGCTGGTCGCCCACTTCCGCCTGGAGCACGAAGCTCTCAAGCGGCGCCACGTAGATCAACCCGAAAGCGAGGTTGTAGATCGGGTTGCGGTCCGGTGTGACGTAGTTAAAGGTCGAAAGGACGCTGAGGTCGACGCGGTCGGCCGCGTCGATCGCGTCCTGGTACTGACCGGCCATCAGGTAGTACCGGGCAAGCATCGCATCAACGGTATTGCGCAGGTCGAAGCCGCTGCCCAGCACCCGGCTCCGGAACGTCGAGAGGTCATTGTCGGTGACCCCTGCGAGGTCGGTGCGCGCCGATTCCAGCAGGTTCAAGACCGTGTCCAGGACGGCCGCTCGGGGCTGAGGAACCGGGAATTCCACGCTCACGTCGATGGGAACCTCCTCGAATATCTGGATGGCCATGCCCAGGGCCATCGCCTTGTGCAGCTTGGCCAAGGCCACGATGCCGGTCTCGAGCCCCGTGCCCAGGCCGACCTGAGGCGCGTTCTCGATCAAGTTATTGGCCGACTTCACCACCTCATAGGCCGCGGCGAACGGATTCTCCACCACGAGGAACGAGTTTTCGAAAAGCTCGCCCGTGAGCAGGGAGCGGTAGGAAAGGAGCGAACGAGTCTGAGTCCCCCACTCGTCGGTGCCGAGTGAGGACGGTAGAATGAAGTCTTCCACCGCCGCCGCGTACTGGTCCTGCATCCCCACAGCGAGCGAGATGATTCCGTCAATGTCGGTGAGGACTTCTTCCTCGGTCGGCGCGTTGGGGTTTTCCAGATCAAGGTCGCATCCGCCCCCGGCGAGTAGGCACAGCCCGAGGACGGCGGCTAGGGTCCGGAAGGATGCCCTGCCGGCGCCGATCTTATCTACTCCGCAAAAGGGCCTCATGGTCACCCTCCCATTAGAAGTTGTAGGTCAAGCTGATGACGTACATCCGCGGTACGGGCGTGGTGGCGAAATCCACACCGCGCGCCACCGTATTGGCCGAGAACATGTTGACCTCGGGGTCGAGACCGGAGTAATCGGTCCAGGTCATCAGGTTCCTGGCTGCGACCCGCAGGTCGATGCTCTCGGCACCCAGACGCCTGACGAACGGCTGATCAAAGCGGTAGCTGACCGCGATCTCACGCAGCTTCACGAAGCTGCCGTCCTCGACGTACTCCTCGTAGTTCGCGATACGGTCCCCGTTGAGCGTGTACTTGAGTGGATCCAGGTCGGGGTTCGTCTTTTGCTCGATCTGCCGCTCGATCTCCTGCTCGATCACCTTGTCCGTCCCGAAGTACTCAGTGATCCGGCGAGTGAAGTTCGCTACATCGTTTCCGAAGCGTCCGTCGAGCAGGAAGCTGACCTGCAGGTTCCGCCCGATATCGAACGAGCTGGTCAGGGAAGCGATCAGGTCGGGGTTGGGATCGCCTATGATCTTCTTGAGAGGGTTCCCACCCGTGTCTCTGGCCCGTCTCCCGAGCCCGGTCAGCGTGTCGA
>CANPVY010000149.1 GCA_947581845.1 uncultured bacterium
GGCCCCAGCCGCCGGGGTGCGAGCGGATCAGCCCGCGCTCCTTGAGTGCCCGCACCGTCCGCTCCTCCAGGATCCGGGACGGCATCCGCTCGCGTGGCAGCCTGGCGTACCCCTCCCGCTCCTCCGGCGTCAACTCATCGTGCAACATCGAACTCATCCATCCTCAGTGTTTCCGGATCCAGTAACGCGCGCACCGCGCGCCGCGCGTGCGACAACTGGCTCTTCGAGGTACCCGCCGCGATCCCCAAACGCGCGCCGATCTCGTCGTGGGTGCAGCCTTCCAGGTCATGCAGGATCAGCACCGTCCGGTACCCGCTGGGTAGCAGCGCCAGCGCCCGCTCCAGATCGACCCGCACGTCGCTGGGAGTCTGCGCCGCCGGCGGATCCCGGCTCGGCTCCCAATCCAGCCCGCGTCCGTTCCGCCGCCGCCACAGGTCGCGGCAGAGATTCAGCCCGATCCCGCCCAGCCAGGTCGACAGGCTCGACTCCCAGCGGAACTCGTCCAAACCCTCGACCGCGCGCAGCCAGGTCTCCTGAACCAGGTCCTCGGCATCGCTCTCCACGCCGCCCAGCAGGCGCAGCACGAACTGGAACAGGCGCGGCGTGTGCCGGCGGTAGAGCTCGCGGAACGCTCGCTCGTCCCCATCGAGGAGCACCGCATCGGCGAGCTGGCGGTCGGGCACCTCTCTGCCCCGGTCTCTCCTCATGTCATTCCTGAGTGGTCCTGGAGCCTCGAATGGTTGGTCGCTAGAAAGACGACGAAGAGCCTCGCCTAGAACAGCGCGGAGCCAGGCACCACGCTCGCGCCCTCGATCCCCAGGTGATGGTCGGTTCCCCAAACAGTCTTGATCTTTCGCCTCTGCAGCCAAACCAGGCTGGACGCGTCGACGTAGGTCAACTTGTGCCCGCGGAGAGCGTCGAGCTTGCGCCACACGGCAGCCAGGTGCGAGGCGTCTGGCGCAAGAATCTCAAGGTCGGTCAGACTCTCGAGCAGAGGCCGAAGCGTCCGTGCGGTTTCCTCTCCCAGGCGATGCAGGAACCAGCTGTAGACCTCCGAGATCACGAGCACGGAGGTGCACCAGCGCTTCGGTGGGTGTGCGAAGAGCGTTACCGTCTCCTCGTGCAGGCGGTCCGACCGCACCAGGAAAGCAATGAAAATGCCGGAATCGAGGAAGACTTCGTCCTTCACGGACGGTCTCGACCGTACACCACGGTGTCCACCGTCTGGCTCGCGTCAGGGCCGGCATCTCCGGCGGCGCCCGCGAACCGCATCCAGGCGTGCTCACCCGGATGACGCGCGAGCAATTGCGCCACCGCCCGACGCACCAACTCGGCCAGCGAAATGCCTTGACGGCGAGCTTCGCGCCGCGCGGCTTCATAGAGCTCGCGCTGGAAGGATATCTGGGTCCTTATCATGATAACAACCTAGCAAGATGTGTTATCATCTGCAAGGCCGTCGCCCTACGTCGCTTGCCAGAAGCACCGTCTCACCGCGCTTCACCCACCGAAACCCCGACCGGCGGTGCCCCTTCGCCGACCAGCTCGACGCGCGAAACTCCTACTCGTACTCCTACTTGTACTCGTCATCCCGGTCGACCAGCATGACGAGTACGAGTACGAGTTAGGAGTACCGTCGAGGACGGTGAGGCCGGGTCGGCGTTACTTGCCCTCCATATACGGATAGCGGTAGTCCTTTGGCGGCGCGAGGTTCTCCTTGATCGCCCGCGGCGAGACCCAGCGGATCAGGTTGAGCCCGGAGCCCGCCTTGTCGTTCGTCCCGCTGGCCCGGCCGCCGCCGAACGGCTGCTGGCCGACCACGGCACCCGTGGGCTTGTCGTTGATATAGTAGTTGCCCGCCGTATAGCGCAGCACCTGGTCCGCCTCGGCGATGGCCTGCCGGTCGCGCGCGTAGATGGCGCCTGTGAGCGCGTAGTCCGAGGTCGTGTCACACAGCTGCAGCATGTCCGGCCACTTGTTGTCGGGATAGACGTGCAGTGTGAGCACGGGGCCGAAGATCTCCTCACGCATGAGGCGCGAGCGCGGGTCCTTGCTCAGCACGACGGTCGGCTCGATGAAGTAGCCCTTCTTGTCCTCGTAGCCGCCGCCCACGAGCACCTCCATCTCGCTGCTCGCCTTCGCCTCCTCGATGTACTCGCCGATCTTGCGGAACGCGGTGCGGTCGATCACCGCACACATGAAGTTCCGGAAGTCGCGCGGGTCGCCCATCCGGATGCCGGCCACCATCTCGAGCAGCCCGTCGCGCGTCTCCGGCCAGATCGACTCGGGGATGTAGGCGCGCGATACGGCGCTGCACTTCTGACCCTGATACTCGAAGGCGCCGCGCACCAGCGCGACGTTCAGCTCCGTGATATCGGCGCTAACGTGCGCGACCACGAAGTCCTTGCCGCCCGTCTCACCGACGATACGCGGGTAGTTCCGGTACCCGGCGATGTTCTCGGCGATCTTCTGCCACAGCATCCGAAAGACCGACGTCGAGCCCGTGTAGTGGATGCCGGCGAAGTGCGGGTTCGGCACGATCGCCTCGGAAAGGGCTCCCGAATCGCCGATCACGAAGTTGATCACACCGTCGGGCAGCCCCGCCTCCTGCAGCACCTTCATGATGTAGTAGTTGCTGTAGATCGCGGTGCGCGACGGCTTCCAGAGCGACACGCAGCCCATGATCGCCGGCGCGGTGGGCAGATTGCCGCCGATCGAGGTGAAGTTGAACGGCGTGATCGCGTAGACGAAGCCCTCCAGCGGCCGATGGTCCATGCGGTTCCAGACGCCCGGGACCGACATCGGCTGCTCGGCGTAGATCTTCTCGGCGTAGTGGACGTTGAAGCGCCAGAAATCGATCAGCTCGCAGGCCGCATCGATCTCCGCCTGGTGGGCCGTCTTGCTCTGGCCCAGCATGGTGGCGGCGTTCACGATGTCGCGCCACGGCCCGGCCAACAGGTCCGCCGCCTTGAGGAACACGGCCGCCCGCTCCTCCCAGGGCCAGCGCGACCACTCCTGCCAGGCCCGCTGCGAGGCCGCGATCGCCGCCTCGACCTCCTTAGGGCCGCCTTTGTGCCACGTTGCCAGCGCATGCTTGTGATCGTGCGGCATCGTGTACTCGGCCACGTCCCCGGTTTGCACCTCCTCACCACCGATGACCAGCGGGATCTCGATCTGCTGACCCGCCAGCTCATCGAGCTTCTTCTTCAGTGACTCGCGTTCCGGCGTCCCCGGCGCGTAGCTACGCACCGGCTCGTTCTGCGGTATCGGTGTCTGGTAGATCGCACTTGACATGGCTGTCCCTCGATCTCAGCGTCGGACTTGCGGGGCGGCGGGGGATCCTCTCGCTTCATGTCGCGCGGTGTCGGGCCACGACTGAGTGCGGGCCGGGGCGCTCCAAATGTCCGCTCCGAGGATCCCCCGCCGCCAACGTATCGTCACTGCGGGTTATCCTTCTGTGGTCGAGCACTAGCTTCGCGAACGCCGCCGCGCTGGGCAAGCCCGGGACCAGCCAGACTACGCCGAGCCCCGCTCCAGCACGCGCTGCACGCGCCGGTCGGCCGCACGTGCCGGCGACTCGCGGCGCTGCTTCGCCTCGTGCAGGAGTTCCTCCAGCGTTCCACGGATCGCGCGGACCCGCTCGGCGGCGGCGTCCTCGCTCATCTCCAGCATCTCGACCGCGGTCAGGAAGATGGCGCCGCCGGCGTTGCAGATGAAGTCAGGCGCGTAGAGGATGCCGCGCTCCTGGAGGCGCTCGGCGTCCTCCGAGACTTCGAGCTGGTTGTTGGCCGAGCCGACAACGGCCCGGCAGTGGAGCCGCGGGATGGTCTCGACGTTAAGCACGGCACCCACCGCACACGGCGCGAAGATGTCGCACGGCTCGTCGTAGACCTCCCCCGGATCGACAAGCACAGCGCCCAGCTCCTCAGCGACCGCGCGGGCCCGCGCCGCGTCGATATCGGCGATCCTGAGGTCCGCAGCAACGCCGCGAAGTAGCTTGCAGAGGGGCAAACCGGCGTCGCCCACACCCTGGACCAGCACGGTCCGACCCTTGAGCTCGGGCCTGCCGAACAGCTCCTGGGCCACCGCCTCCATGCTCACGAACACGCCCAGCGCCGTCCAGGGGCCCGGATCGCCGGCTGTCAGCCCGCGCGCCCGACTGGTCTTCCGCCCGATGACCTCCATGCTCTCCGGGCCGACACCCAGGTCGGCACCGGTGTAGAACCCCCCGCGCAGCGACTCGACCAGCTCGCCGTAGCGCTCCAGCAGCCGCTCGCGCGCCACACCCTCCACCGGCCGCGACAGCGCGATCACACCCTTGCCGCCGCCCAACGGGAAGTCGACGCCGGCCCACTTGTACGTCATCCCCGCCGCCAAACGCTGCACGTCGCGCAGCCCGTCGCGCGGCGCGTCGTACACCTTCATGCGCGTGCCGCCCACCGCAGGCCCCAGCCGCGTGGAGTGGATCGCGATAATCATCCAGGCGTCGGCCTCGTGGTCGTAGCGCATCACGACCCGCTCACCGTCCCAACCGCGTATCAGTTCTTCCATCCGATCCTCAGGGAAGCGGCAACGACACATGCAGGTGGTCCGCCGTACCGACGTGCCTCAGGGTTCGGAATCCCATCGCCCGATAATAAGCCTGCAACAGGAAGTTCCGCCACGCGCCGCGGCCCACAGTGCGCAAATCGACCGCGTGCGCGTAGCCGTCCTCCTGGATGAAGTGCAGCGAATGCTCGTACACCGGTAGACCCATCCGCTCGTAGTCTTGCGCCTGCCGCTCCATGTCCGTGACGACCAGGTCACGGTCGACCAGGATGAACGTGCTGGTGGCGAGCCGCAGCAGCGGGTGCAGCGACCGGTACTCCTCTCGCAACTCCGTACCCTTCACGTTGAGGCTGGACAGGTAGATCAGCGCGTAGAGGCAGTAGGCGCCCACGACGGCGAAGACCGTCTTCGTGACCGCGCCCGGCAGTCGCGCCTTGCCCGCCAGCCGCTTGCTGACCCAGGCGGCGTAGATGAGCAGCAGCAGCGCGGTCAGCAAAAAGCCGGCCAGCAGGGCCGGCCAGGTCGGTACGCCGTAGTGTCGATAGAGGAAGACCGAGCTGCCGACCAGCACCCAGAACGGCAGCACCACTGCGGCAACGACGAGTGCGCCGCGCAGCAGCCACTTCGCCGCGAACCGGCGGAGTTCGAGGCGTGGCCGAGCCGCCACGCCCGGGCGTCCAACCGCGCGCTCCTCCTCCAGACGCTCGACAAGCGCCTCGTACTCCGCAAACGGATCGCTCATCACTCTGCCTTACCCTACGGCCGCCGCCCAGCCCGCGTTTCCCGCGCTGATCCTTCACGGCCATCAGGAGCGACGGCTGTTGGTCCAGCTCACGGTTACGCGATAGGCACCCCCACCCTGCGTTCCGGCGCTCAGGCGGCACATCTGACAGCCAGGAGGACGAACTTCCCTGGACAACCGTCGCTGCCAACCGGCTTGACTGTGCCTTGACCCACCCGCCTCAGGTTAGCTAAGAAATTGATGACCCCGAGACGGGTCCCTGACCAACCGCTTGCCGGCGGGGAAAGAGAAATGCGCAGAAAGCTACGCCGCACGATCGAAGTCGTGGCCGCAATCCTGGCCGCGAGCCACCTGAGTGGGTGTACGCTCATTGGATACACGATCGGCCGCGACTCCGACACCCGGGTCGCTCGCGCAGAGACCTACCCTATTGCCGACATCGAGGGTCTGCGCCCAGGGACGGACGCCAACCTCGTTACCAGAGGCGGACGGCTGTTCAGTGGCAGGTACCAGGGGCTGGTCCCGGTTGACGAGGCCGAGTACGCCCGCCGCTACGCTCTGGCCCGCCAGAGTGCCCGCATCCCGTTGCCTGCGATCGGAGAGCTCATCCTTGTCTTTGCCGGTCCGGAGCGAGTCGAGGGCCGCTTTCGCGGATTCGACTACGACCGCATCGCGCTCGAGCCCGGCAACGGCGGTGAGCCGTGGGACATCGAGCTGGCGAGCCTCGACAGCCTGGTCAATGGCGACGGACAGAGCCTGTACGGGACCGCGCTGCGCCGATATGTATGGCAGGGCTGGCTGCCGCTCTTGTCCGCCGTGTCTCTGCGCACAGACAACGGCGCGAGCGAACTCGTCCCACGAGAGAGCCTAGCCTATCTCGAAAGGCTCGGGCCCCGTTGCACGTCTAGGGGGGTACTCTTGGCGGTGATCGGGTGGCCATTGTGGGGGCCATTGTTGGCGGCGTCCGCGTGCGGGACCCGCAGGCCGACCCGCTACACGACTCACCCGATCGCCGACATTGAAGGGCTCGACCGGGGCGAGCATATCAATGCCTTGACCGAGAGCCTGCAGCTCTTCAGCGGGCGCTACGAGGGGCTGGTACCGGTGGACGAAGCGGAGTACGCCCAGCGTTACGCCAGGGCCCAGGCCAGCGCCGGTATCCCGCTGGCCGAGCTCGGGGAGCCCATCGTGGTCTTCGCCGCTCAAAGACAAGTCCAGGGCAGCTTCCAGGGATTCAGCTTCGAGCGCATCGCGCTCGAACCCGGCGACGGCACCGGGCCACGCGAGATCGAGATCGCGAGCGTCGACAGCCTGGTGAACGCCAGGGGAGAGAGCGTGGACGGGGCCACGTTGCGCCGCTACGTGTGGCAGGGCTGGCTACCGCAGCTCTACGCTGTGTCGCTCCGGACCTACGACGGGACGCTCCTGGCGGTCCCCCGAGAGAGGTTGACCTACCTCGAGACAGGGCTCGGTGGAAAGGCAAGGCAAGGTCTCCTGATAGGTCTGGCGATCGATGCTGCGATCATCGCGACCGTCGCCGTAGTCTGCGGCTCGGAGCATGGGAGATGCTCACTATCGTTCTAATGCGATGATCTGCGGGCAGCACGAGCAGTGCGAGATGCGGATGCGCGCTTTCTAGTCGCGCCGCGGCCGACCCAGCACCAGCGGCATCTCGACCAGGCCGCCACGCGTGGACATGACGCGCACCTCGCCCGCGACGCCGGGGACGCCGTAGGTGTGTAGCACAAAGCTCACCGACTTCCGCTCGCCGGGCTGGGTCCAGCCGGCGCCGATTACCTTGTCGCGGGTCGCCGGATCCACGATGCGGACCACGGGCGCGTCGCGCCGCACCAGTGTCGAGTCGAAGCTCAGCTCGACCCGATCCTCCTGCACGATCTTCACCAGCTGCGCCTGGCGCAGCGCCGTCGGCAGCCGCCCGCTGTTGGTCCAGCTCACCGTGACGCGATAGGCGATGCTGTCGCCCCAGCTCGCGATGCGGCGGACATCGGTCTCCACATCATCGATCTGCGGCAGGTGCTTCGTCATCTCCAGGTTGAACAGCGCCTGCCGGCGCGCCCAGCCCTCCAACTGCTCGGGCGGCCCGTTCTGCGAGAAGAACTTCGGGTGGAAGCCGCCGATCTCGACCGCGCCCAGCACGGGATGCTCGAACGCCTCCCACTCGCGGAAACCGCGGCCGCCGTTCCCCTCGTCGTCCCAGATCAGTGCGTCTACATCATCGTAGAGGCCGTCCTCGTTGTAGTCGCGCATGCGGCCGCCGTTCCACAGCTCGTCGCCGTACCAGATCGCACCGTAGTAGAAGTAGCCGAACTCGGGGCCGTGCCCGAACAGCGGGCGCGGCAGGTTCGGGTCACCGGTCATCGGGTTGACGGGCACCCGGGTCATGTAAGTCTCGTACGTATCGCCCGCCCAGGGATAGCCGGTGATCGAGAGCCCGATGCTGTCGAAGTACTCGTAATAGGCGAGGTCCTCCGGGAACATGCGCTCGGCGCTCTTCGAGGTGGAGGGCCCGCGCAGGTGCATCGGCACACGCGTGTCCATCGAGTTCGCGACCGAGACGTTCGG
>CANPVY010000150.1 GCA_947581845.1 uncultured bacterium
GAGATGACGCCTCGTGCGTAGGCAAGATCGCCACGACCCTCGATCTCTACAAACACGTTGGCGTACTCCGTGACCGTCAGCGGCATGGCGTCGTATGACGCCTGAATCGCCGCTCGACCTTCGATCAGCGGCTCGTTCGGCGCCATCAGCAGCGCATCCTCGGTGTAGTGTGCGGCCACGGCCGCCCAATCACTGGCCAGCATGGCCTCCGTGTACGACTGAGGGACGGCCCGGATCGCCGCCACGTCCTCCTCCGACAGTGGACCGGCTTCCTGGGCCACTGGCTGGCAGGCCATGCTCGCTAGGGCAAGCCCTAACACCGCGAGCAGAATTGCACGCGCTTTCATCGTTAACCTCCCGGTGTGCGAGTTGCTGGGCGTCCGCAAGATGCGGTCTTGCCGGCGTCCTCGCCAGTTAATCTCACGCGAGACGCCGACGGCCGACCCAGCGGCCAATCCAGATGACCGCCACCACGTAGCAGCCGATGATGAAGAAATCAATGAGCTGGAGTCCGAACCAGTACACGTGACTTCACCCTCCCGCGCAGGCCGCGAAGAATGCGTAAACGTTCTCCGGCCGCGCCCCAGGCCCGAACTCGCACTGAGCGATGAAGCCGCCATCTCTATGGAAGGCCGCTCCCATCCTTAGAGCGGCCTCCGCGATCTCGGCCGTCGTCGCTCGCGGCAGCAGCTGCTGTCGGTCCAGCTCGCCCCAGAACGTCAGCTCACCAGCGAACCGCCGGCCCAGCTCCTCGACACCCATGCAGAACACCTGACTGTTCAACGCGTCGAGCTCGATCTCGATGAGGTCCGGAATCACGTCCGTGATATAGCCGTCAGAGTGCATGAACGCGTACTTGCCGTGTTCATGTGCAATCGACACGTAGTCGGCGTACAGCGGCTTGAACAGCTCACGCCACAGCTCCGGCGCGACCAGCAGCGAACGCTGGCTGCCCCAGTCGTCCATGAACGTCAGGGCGTCGACCTCCGTCTCGGCCCACAGCCTCAGCTCCTCCACGTAGAACGCGTGCAGCCGCTCCAGAAACTGCACCAGCTCCGCTGAAGGACGACTGAGATCCAAATACAGGTTCTCCGGCCCACGCAGGAACTGCAGGCGCTCGAACGGCCGCGGGCAGGTCCCTGCCAAGACGAAGCGATCGCTGTTCCTGCAGAACTCGGCGATCTGCTCCTTATCGATCGCCAGTCGTTCCCGCGGGAAGCGGACGTGGCTCGTATCGGACCAATCCGTCACCAGCGGCTGCTTGGCCTGACCGATGGTCCCTTCCTGCAGATTCAGAAACGTGCAGCCCCAGGCATCTACGAAGGTGCCAACCGAGTGGGCGTTGCCGCCGCCAAGTACCGGCTCACTGCAGAAGACGGGGATCGCCGTGATGTCCGCTGGGAAGTCGCGCTCGAGACGATCCAACTCCTGCGGGTACCGCTTCGCAGCCCAAGGCAGGACCCAGAGCTGGCGCGCAAGGCGAGCGGGGCCTCGGAACTCAAGCGTCTGCTTGACCAGCTCGCGCGGAGTGGTGACTGCGGATGAACGCGCATCTGGACTGTCGATGCCGACTCTGAAAGATGGCATGGATTCGCGTGGGAACGCTGGCGTTGGCCAGGCATGGTGAGCGTTCCGCTCAGAAGATGCCTGTCACGGATAGCGGCCGCAAGCGGGAAGGCTCAACGATTGCCGCCCCTAACCGCCACGAGATTAAGAGCTTACGAGAGTCGGGACGGCGGCGTTGGCCCTGAAGCCGCGCCAGCAACGGTTGCATCATCGCGCGCGCCGCTCCAGCCTACGCACGAGACAAGCAAGGTCGGGAGTTCGAAGCCTTCTGCGCGCTCTCAGGAGCCGAGACGAGGAGGTCGATCTGCAAACTTCCGTCCAGGCGTGGGCTGCCGCCGCAGCACTCGCGGGCGTCCTCGGGATACACGCCTGCGCTGGCAAAGACGAAGACTGGCGCGCCGTCGTCACCTTTCCGGCCAGCGCCGTGGGCGCCGAAGCGCAGGTCCTGCGTGACCAGCTGGAGCGATTCATGCTGGAGCATCCGGACGTCCGCATCGTGCGTCGCGAGACGCCGGACGCCGCCGATCAACGTCACCAGCTGTACGTTCAGTGGCTGAACGCCAGGGCCAGCGATCCCGACATCCTCCAGCTGGACGTGATCTGGACGCCCGAGTTCGCGGCCGCCGGCTGGATACTACCTCTAGATGGGTTCGGTCCCCCGGTCGAGGAGTATTTCCCCGCGACCATCGCGGCCAACCGCTGGGACGGAAAGCTCTACGCGCTGCCCTGGTTCGTCGACGTGGGGATGCTGTACTGGCGCACCGACGTCTTCCGGGATGCGCCCGCCACGCTCGAGGAGCTGTCCCGCGCGGCGGCGCGGGCGCGGGACTCGGCCGGCATCCGCTACGGCATGGTGTGGCAGGGCGCCCGCTACGAGGGCCTGGTGACGGTGTTCCTCGAGTACCTGGGCGCCTTCGGCGGCCGGATCATGGACGACGACGGTCGCATCGTCGTCGACTCCGAGGCCGCCGTCCGCGCCCTCCGCTTCATGGTCGATGAGATCTACGAGACCCAAAACGTACCGCGCTCCACGCTGACCTGGCAGGAGGAACAGACGCGCTTCGCTTTCCAGAACGGGCAGGCGGCCTTCATGCGCAACTGGCCCTACGCCTACCCGTTGATGCAGGACAGCGCCGAGTCCCGGGTCGCCAGCCGCTTCGCCGTCGCGCCGATGCCCGGCGCCGATGGCGGCGAGCCCACGGCGGCGCTGGGCGGCTCGCAGTTGGCCATCAACACCAACAGCGAGAACCCCGAGGCCGCTTACGCCGTCATCGAGTACCTCACGCGACCGGAGCAGATGCTCGAGCGGGCACGGGTCGTGGGCCAGTACCCTACGCGCCCCGCGCTCTACGGGCGGCCCGAGCTGGCTCGGGCGCTGTCGGTCGCGCCCGATCAGGCGCGCCGAATCATCGAGCGCGCCGTCCCGCGACCGGTCACGCCGATCTACACCCAGCTCTCGGAGCTCCTCCAGATTCGCCTCCACCGAGCCCTCACCGACCAGCAGCCGCCCCGCGCCGCGCTGGAGGCGGCGGCCGAGGAGATGCGCGCTCTTCTGGACAAGGTCGGCCTCGCGCCTAAGGAGCCCAACGGTGCGGGGCGATAAGCGGTTCGTCGGCGCTGAGTCCCGCGAGGCACGGCTCGCCTGGGCCTTCGTGCTCCCGGCCCTGGGCACGATCTTGCTGATCGCTCTTTTCCCGCTGGCCTGGACGGTCTGGGAATCCCTCCACGTCCACGACCTGCGTATGCCCTGGCGCGGTCAGCCGTTCGTCTGGCTGGCCAATTACGCGGAAGTGCTGACCGATGGGCGCTTCTGGGGCGCTATGTTGCACACCGCCATCTTCACCGTCGGCTCGGTCACGCTCGAGCTGGTACTCGGACTCGTACTGGCGCTGGCCCTGAATCGCGCCTACCGCGGCCGCGGCCTCGTGCGCGCCGCCGTGCTCGTCCCCTGGGCCATCCCGACCGTCGTCGCCGCGCTGCTCTGGCGGTTCATGTTCGACGCGCAGGCGGGCATCGCCAATGCCGTGCTCATGGACATCGGGATCATGGACCGCCCCTTCGTCTGGTTCATCCATAGTGCGGGGGCATGGGTACCCATCATCCTCGCCGACGTCTGGAAGATGACCCCGTTCGTCGCCCTGCTTCTGCTCGCCGGCCTGCAGAACATCGACACTTCGCTCTATGAGGCGGCCCGCATCGACGGCGCCGGACCGTGGCGCCAGTTCTTACACGTCACACTGCCGCTGCTCAAGCCGGCCATCCTGGTCGCTCTCATCTTTCGCACGCTGGATGCCTTCCGGGTATTCGACCTGGTGTTCGTCCTCACCGGCGGCGGGCCGGGCACCTCCACCGAGCCCATCGCACTCTACACGTTCAACGCGCTGCTCCAGAACCTGCGCTTCGGCTACGGATCGGCCCTGGGAGTCGTCGTCTTCGTCGTCACGTTCGCGCTCGCCATGCTCTACATCCGCGCCCTGGGCGTCGAACTCACGCAGGCCCCTGAATGAGACGCCTCACCGGCTGGGGACCCGTTCTCGTCGTCGGCCTTCTGGTCGTGGCCACCGCCTTCCCGTTCTACTGGGCGATCGTCTCCTCGCTCACACCCGAGGCGCGTTTGTTCGAAGCGCCATCGCTGTTCCCCTCGCAACTCGTCTTCGATCACTACCGCGCACTGTTCGACCAGCGCGATTTCTGGATCCCGATCCGCAACTCGCTGATCGTCGCCGGCAACACCACGGCATTCTGCGTGCTCGTCGGCTCGCTCTGCGCCTACGCGCTGGCGCGCCTGCAGTTTCGCTGGAAGCGACCCATCCTCGCCTTCATTCTGGCCGTGACCATGTTCCCACAAATCTCGATCGTCTCGCCGCTCTACCTGCTGCTCAGAGAGCTGCGACTGATCAACACCTATCCGGGGCTCGTGCTTCCCTATCTGACGTTCGCCATGCCCCTCACCGTCTGGCTGCTGGTCAGCTTCTTCCGCCAGCTGCCTGCGGAGCTGGAGGAGGCCGCGATGGCCGACGGTGCCAGCCGCTTGCGCGCGTTCTGGGAGATCATCCTCCCGCTCTCGCTGCCCGGCCTGGCCACCACGGCCATCCTGACCCTCGTCTACTGCTGGAACGAGTTTCTCTTCGCCCTCTCGTTTACGCTGGGACCGGAGCGCCAGACGGTGCCCGTGGCGATCGCCCTGTTCCGGGGTCAGTATCAGGTGCCGTGGGGCCAGATCCTGGCGGCGGCCGTCGTAGCCACCGCGCCGATCGCGCTGCTGGTGCTCCTCTTCCAGCGCAAGATCGTGCAGGGGCTCACCGCGGGAGCAGTGAAAGGGTAGTTCATGGCTTCGATCAAGCTCGAGGACCTCGAAAAGACCTACCCCAACGGACAGGTGGCCGTCCGCGAGATCAACCTGTCGATCGCCGACGGCGAGTTCGTCGTCCTGGTGGGACCGTCAGGCTGCGGCAAGAGCACGACGCTGCGCATAGTCGCTGGCCTGGAGACGCCGAGCCGCGGCCGTATCCTGTTGGGCGACGAGGACGTGACGGCGACGCCGCCGCAGGACCGCGACATCGCCATGGTGTTCCAGACCTATGCCCTCTACCCGCACAAGACCGTTCGTGACAACCTGGCGTTCGGCCTCCGCATGCGCGGCGTCGCCAGGGACGAGATCGACCGGCGTGTCGAGCAGGCCGCACGCACCCTGGGCCTGCAGCAGCTTCTCGATCGCAAGCCGCTGCAACTGTCCGGCGGTCAGCGGCAGCGGGTCGCGTTGGGCCGGGCCATCGTCCGCGACCCCAAGGCCTTCTTGCTCGACGAGCCGCTATCGAATCTGGACGCCAAGCTCCGCGTGCAGACGCGCGCCGAGTTGGCTCGCATACACAAGCAGCTCGGCGCCACGATGCTCTACGTCACCCACGATCAGGAGGAGGCGATGACGCTGGGCGACCGGGTCGCCGTGCTCGATGCCGGTCGCCTGCAGCAGGTGGCCGCGCCCGCCGAGGTCTACCGGCGGCCCACCAACCTTTTCGTCGCCGGCTTCATCGGCTCACCAACGATGAACCTGTTCAGCGGTGTGCGGGACGCCACTGACGCGACCTCCAGGTTCGTGTCGCCCTCCTGCACCGTGACCGGCGGAGCCGGCGAGTTCCCAGCCGGCGCGGGCCCGACGATCCTGGGCGTGCGGCCGCCGGATATCGAGCTCTGCGATCCCGCAGACGCTGACTTGGCGGCCCGGGTCGACGTGGTCGAGCTACTCGGCAGCGCCGTACTGGTGCACCTGCGAGCCGCGGGCACCGAAGACCAGGTGATCCGTGTCGTGGCTCCCGAGGACTCACGCGTCCGCGAGGACGAGACCGTCGGCCTGCGCTTCAACCGCGGGCGCCTGCACTTCTTCGACGCGGGCGACGGACACCGCCTCGACTGATCTGTGGGCGCTGTGATCGAGCGGGCGACGGCGGCCGCGCGCAGTCCGGCTACGCGACCCGCACGAGGGCGAATATGCCTCTCCGGAGGTTTGCTGACGACGCCACGGCTTGGTCGCCGTGCAGTCTGCTCGAGGTCTGATACCACAGGAGGCGACGAACCGCAGCATTCACCTGCTCTGCCGCA
>CANPVY010000151.1 GCA_947581845.1 uncultured bacterium
GATCGTGGTGATCGCGGCGGGGAGCGTGCCGGGGTTCTTCACGCGTGGCAACATCACGACCGTGCTGCTGCACGTCTCGGTGAACGCGATCCTGGCGCTGGGCATGACCTTCGTCATCGTGACGGCCGGGATCGATCTGTCGGTGGGCTCGGTGCTCGGGCTCGCTGGCGTGCTGGTCGCCGGCACGATTACCAGCGCCGGCGTGCTCACGACTTTCGGTGTCGTAGGGGCGACCGTGATGGCTGTGCTCGTGGGGATCGGCACCGGCGCGCTGATCGGCATGGCGAACGGCGCGGTCATCGCGTACCTGCGAGTGGCACCTTTCATGGTCACACTGGCCGCGATGACGATGGCACGCGGTGCGGCACGGCTGTTCACCGGCGGTGTGCCCATCGGTTTCCCGGCGCGCGGGGACCCCCACTTCGACCTCAAGGTCGAGGGTCTGGACGCTCTGCACCTGATCGGTGGCGGCCGAATCCCGGTGCCCGGTCTGCCGCGCGGGTTCCCGGTGCCGGCCCTGGCCATGCTCCTACTCGTCGTCGTGGGCGCCTTCGTCCTCTCGCGCACCCGCTTCGGGCGCCACGTCTACGCCGTGGGCGGCAACGAGGAGGCGGCGTGGCTGTCCGGCGTGCCGACGCGCCGCATCAAGCTCGGTGTCTATGCCATCTCCGGCGCTTGCGCTGGTTTCGCCTCGGTCCTCATGGTCGGCCAGCTGCGCTCTGGCGGGCCGGACGCCGGGCTGCTCTACGAGTTGAACGCGATCGCGGCGGCCGTGATCGGCGGCGCGTCGCTGTTCGGCGGCCTCGGGACCGCCTGGGGCGCCCTGATCGGCGCGCTGCTCATCGGTGTGCTGAACAACTCCCTCGATCTCCTCGGCGTGCAGGCTTTCTGGCAGGAGATCTCGAAGGGCGCCATCATCCTGTTAGCAGTCCTCTTCGACGTCTGGACTAAAAGGAATGGTGCAGGAAATGCGTAGCTGTGCACTTCTGGTGTTGTCGCTGTTGACACTGACGGCCCGCGGTCTGTCCCAGGACCTCGTTGTCCAGCGCTGGGTTCTCTACGGCCCGATCTCCGCACCCGACGATAGCGGCCGTGTGGAACGGGACTACCTGGCCGGTGAACCCACGTCTCTGCCGAACATCGGCGATGAAGGCTGGCGGGAGGCGGAGGCCGATGAGTGGGGCCAGCTGAATCTGAACGATGTCTTTCGCGGAGAAGCCACGGAGTGGAGCGCGGCGTATGTACACACGTATGTGTACTGCCCTGAGGACCGCACGGTCCTGTTGATCGCTGACAGCGATGACGATCTCGTAGTGCGGCTCAACGGGCAGCGCGTCTGGGTGAATGTCGTCGCCCGAGGTCTGGGTCGCGGCCGCGATACGGTGACGGTGCGACTGGCGGCGGGCTGGAACAGCCTGCTGCTGAAGCCGCTCAACCGTGGCGGTGGATTCGGTGTGCTGGGGCGCCTGGCGCCGGCGGAGAGTGAGGGCGTGGCGGGACTGCGGCTAGCCCTGGAACGGCCGGTGGCGCTGACGGCGCACAATCACCCGAGGCCTACCGTGAGCGTGGGGCCCGTCCTCCAGGGCGCGGCGCTGAGCTGGCGGGGCGGCGACCTGTTGGCTGCGGCGCGGGCACCGGTGGTTGCCTGGGGTGCGGAGCCGTTTCGGCAGGTGACACTACGGCTGACCCAGGATGGGCGGACCCTGGCGACGCAGAGCTTCTCTGATCTGACGCCTGCCGAACCGGTGCACGCCGATGTCGAGCTGCCGTTCACGCGACTGCGCCGAGCGGCGATCGGCGAGGCGGCGATCGTTGCCCGCGCCGAGTGGCTTGGTGACGCGCGACGCGTTCCGGTCTTCGTGGACGCCGACCGGCTGCTGCGGCTGGCAAGCGGCCGGATCGAGATCGGCTCCCTGGCGATCGACACCCTCGGCGACGTGACGCGGCTGTCGGCGGCACTCACCACCCCGGCTGCGTTCGACGGGCTGAGCGTTGACCTCTTGGCCATGGGCCTTGGTCCGCGGGCTCACTACGCAGTCAACGGGCGCGAGGTCGGTTGGCGCGAGGGGGTCGTGGCACTGTGCGCGCCCTGTCGCGCCGGTGACTCGCTCACCATCGAGATCACGCCCGAGCCGGGCCGCCCCCTCTGGACGGCGCCGCTGGTGCGGGTGCGTGAGATCGGCTACGCCGAATACGCCGACGGGTACGAGTACGCCAGGGCCCTCGCCGGTCGGGCGCCGGAGATCGTGCGGCCCGATCCCATCGTTTGGCTTCGTGCCTTCGGCGAGCCGAGTGGACGGGCCTATCGCGGTCTGATGCGCCGCTATCACGACGCTTATGCGCCGCTTGTCGCGGCGATCCGGCGCGACACGTTACACTTGATTGGCAACTCGCACATCGATGCCGCCTGGCTCTGGCCATGGAGCGAGACGATCGATGTCATCCGGGACACGTGGCGCACCTCGCTGAAGCTGGCTGAGCTGTTTCCCGGCTACATCTTCACGGGCAGCTCGGCGGCGTACTACGATGTCTTGGACCGACTCGAGCCCGGCCTGGCCGACTCGCTGGTTGCGGCGATAGATAAGGGCCAGTGGGTGCCGGTGGGCGGCTGGTGGGTCGAGTCCGATCTGAACGTTCCGTCGGGCGAGTCGCTGGTGCGCCAGGGGCTTTACGGGCAGCGCTACTTCGAACGTCGCTTCGGCCAGCGCTCCCAGGTCGCCTGGACGCCCGACTGCTTCGGCTATCCGTGGACGATCCCTCAGATCCTCAAAGGTGCCGGACTCGACTACTTCGTCACCCAGAAGATCCGCTGGAACGACTCGACCGAGTTCCCCCACAACGCGTTCTACTGGGAAGGTCGCGACGGTACGCGGATCCTGACCTACAATCCCTACGGCTACGTTCACAACCTCGATCCGAGCCGCTTGGCCAGCGAACGACTCGAGGACCGGGAGCGAACCGAGAGCAACCACCAGCTGGTGCTCTACGGCGTCGGCGACCATGGCGGTGGCCCGACGATCGAGATGCTGCGGCGTGCTGAGGATCTGCGGCGGGTGCCCACATTCCCGGCCATGGTCTACGACAGGCCGCTGGAAGCGCTTCAGGCTGTGCGGTCGAGCGAGCCGACGCCTGGATATCCGGTCTGGCGGGACGAGCTGTACCTGGAGTACCACCGCGGCACCTACACGACGCAGGCGCGCACGAAGTGGCGGAACCGCCGCAGCGAGGCGATGCTGCAGACCGCGGAAGCCCTGGCGACCGTGGCAAGCTCAGCGTACCCACGGGATCAGCTCGAGCATGCCTGGCGGCTGGTGCTATTCAACCAGTTCCACGACATCCTGCCGGGGTCGGGGATCCCTGAAGTCTACGAGGATGCCGAGATATTCTACGACAGCGCCTGGGCGATCATCGACTCCGTCACTGTCGCGAGCTTTCGCGACCTGCGCTCACGTATGGACACCCGTGGCAGCCGCCAGCCGATCGTTGTCTTCAACCCCCTCGGCTGGTCACGTGGCGGGAGCTTCTCGCTGCCTGCTGCCGACGGAGACAGCATTCGCCTGTCGGCGAGCGATGTCCCTGCGTTCGGCGCGCGCGTGATCTGGTTGCCGCGCGACACGATGTCGAAGGATGAGCGACAGCTGACAGTGCCGTCCGCTGGAGCGAATTGGATCGAGAACGCCTATCTACGGGTCGAGATCGACACGCTGACCGGCGATGTGATTCGGATATTCGACAAGGCGAACGATCGCGAGGCCATCGCGCCCGGCGGCCGCGCCAACGTCCTGCAGATCTTCGACGACCGGCCCGCTCAGTGGGATGCCTGGAACATCGTCCTCTGGGGCGACCGCTGGGATGTCAGCGACGTGCGGCGAGCCTATGGCCGGGCGGACGCAAGACAGGCCGAGTTTCATCTGGAGCGGCGCTGGGGTAACTCGACGTTCCGTCAGACACTCGTGCTCGGTCGCGCGTCGCGCTATCTCGACGTATTGAACGAGGTCGATTGGCACGAGCATCGCAAGCTGCTCAAGGTCGCCTTTGCGCTGAACGTCGATGCGGATTCCGCTACCTACGAGATCCCTTACGGAACCATCGGTCGCACCGGCCGACCGCGCACCCAGGCCGAGCGCGCCAAGTTCGAGGTGCCGGGCCAGCGCTGGGCTGACGCTTCCGCCGCTGGCTGCGGCGTGAGCATCCTCAACGACAGCAAGTACGGGTGGGACTACAAGGGGAACCTTTTGCGGCTCTCGCTCCTCCGCTCGCCCATCTGGCCCGACTCGCTCGCCGACCGTGGAACGCACAGCTTCCGCTTCGCCGTCTACCCGCATGCCGGCGATTGGCGCGAGGCCGGGACGGTACGGATGGCGGCGGAGTACAACGTGCCGCTGCTGGCTGCGCACGAGGAGGCACACCCCGGCACGCTCGGCAAGCTGATCTCGTTCGCTTCGGCCCGGCCCGCCAGCGTGGAGATCGCCTGGCTCAAGCGCGCCGAGGACTCGGATGCCTGGGTCCTCCGGCTCGTCGAGTGGCATGGCGTCTCCAGCGAGGCGGTCATCACGGTCGCCTGTCCGGTCGAGCGAGCCAGGCGGGCGAATCTGCTGGAAGACGCCGGTGAGACACTTGCGGTGGGTGGCAAGACGCTGATCTTGCCCGTGCGCCCTTACGAAATCGCTACGTTGCTAGTGGAGTGCAAACGATGAGTTCTCCCCGTCAGCCGAGAATTTGGTTCAGGCCCTTTCTGTTCTTGCTGCTGCCGGCCATCGCCCTGTACGTCGCTGCTTGTGCCCGCGCACGGGAGAGCGACCGGCCCCAGGTCGGCGTGACGCTGCTCACAGAAGCACACGTCTTCTATCAGGACCTCAAGCGGGGACTGATCGAGGCGGCGGACAGCCTGGGCGTGGATCTCCACATCGTCGCCGGGGAATGGGATCTGGCCCGCCAGACGGCCCAAGTCCAGAATTTCATTACCCGCGGGATGGACGCGATCGTGATCGCGCCGGTCAACTCCAGCGGCATCGTCAGCGCCGTCGAGGAAGCGAATGATGCGGGCATCCCTGTCTTCACGGCCGACATCGCGGCCGAGGGCGGCGGTGTGCGGTCGCATGTCGCCAGTGACAATTGGCAAGGCGGCCGGCTACTCGGTGAATTCCTGGTCGAGAGGCTGGATGGCCGTGGAAACGTGGCGATCCTCGACCAGCCGACAGTGGCCAGCGTGATCGATCGCGTTGCCGGCTTCCGCGAGGCACTTGCGGATTATCCTGACATTCAGATCGTCGCGGCGCCCGCCGTCGAGCGCGGTTTGCGCGATGTGGCCAAGGAGAAGACCGATAACCTGCTGGCGAGCGGCCGGCCCCTCGACGCCATCTTCGGCAGCAACGACGACTGCGCGCTGGGTGCACTCGCCGCGTTGCAGGCGGCGGGTCGCACAAGCGTGCTGGTGGTAGGTTACGACGCGACACCGGAAGCACGCACGGCCATCGCCAGCGGGACCCAGCTCATCGCCGACGCTGTGCAGGACCCTGTGGCTATCGGTCGGCGCACGGTCGAGGTAGTGGTGCAGGCCTTGAGTGACGCGGAGGTACCGGCCGTGGTCGCCGTGCCGGTCAGCCTGGTGACGCAGGACTCGCTCGTGGCTCGCGAGTAGCACCTGGTTACTGCGGAGGTGCGCCGGAGTGTTGCCGCGGTGAGGTCTAGCCTGAGGCGGATGCCCCCTAGCCGCTTGAGTCTGCCGGTCAGGCGAGTGGCCGGCGCGTTTCTGGCCGCCGCTGTCCTGAGTTCCGCTGGATGCCTCTCCGATCGCGCGGCGCATGAGACGCCGCGCGGGCCGCTAGCTGTCACCGTGATGAGCTTCAACCTGCGCTACGGCACGGCGGAAGACGGACCGGACAGCTGGCCCCACCGCCGTGAGCTCGTCTTCGACGTGATCCGCGAGGTGGGACCGCAGGTGCTCGGCACGCAGGAGGCCCTCAGGTTCCAGCTCGACGAGTTGAGTGCTGGCCTGCCCGGGTTCGGAGAGATCGGAGTCGCTCGCGATGACGGAGAGAGTGCCGGCGAGTACGCGGCGATCCTCTACCGCGAGGACCGTCTGCACGTCCTCGAGCACGGAACGTTCTGGTTCTCCGACACGCCGGAGGTCGCCGGCTCGATTGGTTGGGGTGCCCGGCTACCGCGGATCTGTACGTGGGCGCGCCTGGGCGATCGGGCAGCAGACCGCGCCTTCTACGTCTACAACGTGCATCTTGACCATCAGTCACAGGAGTCGCGGGAGAACAGCGTCAGACTTCTCGTCCAGCGGATCCTGGCACGGGCGCATCCCGATCCGCTGATCGTGACCGGCGACTTCAACGCCGGGGAGGATAACCCGGCGATGCGATACCTGAGGGGAGAGTTGGAGTCACCCTCCGATGTCAGGCTGCGCGACAGCTTCCGGATCGCCTACCCCGAAGCCGTCGAGGTTGGCACCTTCAACGCGTTCCGCGGTGTAACCACGGGACCGAAGATCGATGCCGTCCTCGTCTCGGACGGCTGGGAGGTGGCCGCCGCCGCTATCGTCCGCACAGCCCGGGACGACCGCTACCCTTCCGATCATTTCCCGGTCTTCGCGACGCTGCGTTTTCCGCCGCTCCGGCCCTGAACGATCTCGGCGACTCCAGTCGCCTCAGATCCAACCGTTCCTGCGGAAGGTGCGCAGGATGTCCGCGAACTGCTCCATCTCCTCCGGCAGCCCGATCGAGACCCGGCTATGGTCGAGCATGGGCGGGAAGGGACGTCCTACCCTCACACCGTGCTCGCTCATACGCTGCCGGTACGTCCGTAGGTCACCGCGGATCCGATGCATCACGAAGTTGGTGTGGCTGGGCAGATACTCGACCTCGAGCTCGTCGAGACAGTCGCAGAGGATCCGCATCGCTCGCGCGTTGGCGTCACATCCTCGCGGGATGAGCTCCGGATCCCGCAGCGAGGCGAGGCCTGCCACCAGGGCCAGGTAGTTGGCGTTGACCCTTCCGATATAGCGACGCAGCAGAGCGATGGTCTCAGGGTGCGCGACTCCGTAGCCCAACCGCATGCCCGCCATCGCGAAGATCTTCGAGAAGGTGCGGGTGACGATGACGTTCGGCCGCCTGGCGATCCACTTCACGCACGACCAGTAACCCGGATCCTTGCAGTACTCGAAGTACGCTTCATCGACGAGGAAATAGACGTGCTCTGGTGCTGACTCTATCCAGGCGTCGATCTCGGCGCTCGGTGTGAGCGTACCCGTCGGGTTGTTGGGATTGCAGACATAGACCAGCGCTCGCCTGCCCGTCGATTCGGCGCGCTCCTGCATGCGGCCGATGTCGTGAGCGAAGCGGGCATCGAGCGGCACGGGCTCGAGGCGGTAGGGGAACGGTTCGCAATACCAGGGGACGTCCTCGTAGGTCGGCTCGGCGAGCACGAGTCGTGCGTCCGGCGTCGCCAGCGCCTGTACCGCCATCTGCAGCACCTCGGTGGATCCGCAACCGAGGGCTATGTTCTCGCGTGCCACGCCGTGGAGTTCGGCCAAGGCCTCAATCATCTCGGCCCGCGCCTCACCGGGGTAGCGGTTCGCCTCATCGATCCCATCGATGACTGCCCGGCGCGCCGCCGGTGCTAGGCCCAGCGGGTTCTCGTTCGAGCTGAGGCGTAACGTACCAGCGGAGCGCGGCGTGAAAGCTCTCCCCAGCTCCGGCAGTAGACCGATGCCGCCCCCGATGCTCGCTGCTCCCAGCGTCAAACCGGTGCGCAAGAAGGTTCTGCGTTCCATGGCAACCCCCGGTTGCAGTGTCTGTGGAGTGGGCGTTCGTAATCGCAGGCATGTAAGCATGAGGCAGTGGCCGGCGCGCTCGCAAGTCTGTGACGTCCGGCAAAGGCTATGGCCAGTGATACGGCTCAGGCTTCCTGCGATGCGACGCCCCGGCTGTCGGCCAGCCCCTGCCGCTCCAGCTCCTCGCGCTCGTGCGCGTGGGCGGCGAATGCGAACCGGTCGAGCTTCGAGTAGATGACGGGGATCAAGAACAAAGTGAATAGCGCCGCCACCAGCACGCCGCCGATCGTCACCACCGCCATCGGGACCCGATAGAGCGAGCCTGCAGCGGAGCCCAACGCCTGCGGCAGCAGGGCGATGGCTATCGCGACGTTCGTCATGATGATGGGGCGGAGCCGGACGGGCGCGGCCTCGAGGAGCGCCGGCACCATCGCCATGCCCCGCCTGCGGAGCTGCTGGGTGTAGTCGAGGATCAATATCGCGTTGTTCACGACGATACCGACCAGCATGATCAGGGCCATCATGCTGAAGATGTTGAGCGAGCTGGCGGTGAGGAACAGGGCGAATGCAGCGCCCACAGCGCCGAGCGGTAGCGTGAGCATGATGGTGACCGGGTGCACGAGCGATTCCAGGATCATCGCCAGGACGAGGTAGGTGAGGATGACCGCGATAACCAGCGCCTTGAGCATCTCCCGGAACGATTCGGTGTAGATCTCGAACTCGCCGGTGATCTCATAGCTGTAGCCGGGCGGGAAGCCCAGCTCATCGAGGGCGATTTGGGTTTCGCGGGCCTTCTCGGTGAGGCTGCCGCTTCCGATGTAGGCGTCGATCTGGACTGTCCGCTGCTTGTCGTCGCGCTGAATCGTCGTCTCGCCCGGTTCCTCTTCCAGTGTGCCCAGTACGGCGATCGGCACCATGCCTGCGGCGCTTCGGACCTGGAGGTCGCGCAGCTCGGAGACGCGGTCGCGGGCGGATTCGTCCAGACGCACGCGGATGTCGCGTTCGTCTCCGGCCTCGCGATAGACGCCCGGGGTGAGGCCTTCGATCGAGGCACGCAGCGTGCCGCCCACGCTGGCGACGCTGAGGCCGTACTCGGAGAGGACCTCACGCCGTGGCCGGAAGGCGATCTCCGGGCGCGGGTCCTCGATGGAGCTCCGCACGTCCACTAATCCCGGGACAGCGGCGACGGCGGCCGTGGCCGCGCGCGCGAGCCGTTCGAGCCGTTCTCGCTCGGGTCCCTTGACCAAGACCTGGAGCGGGGCCTGTCCGCCGGGACCCATGGTCTCGGACATCACAACCGTGACCTCGGCATCCGGGATCGCGGCCATCCGCTCCCGCATCGTGGGAAGCAGAGCTGGGGTAGGGACATCGGCGTCCACGGTCACCTGGATCTCCGCCACGTTGACGCCGCTGGAAGTTCGACCGAACCGCCGACCTGTCGCCCCGATGCGGATGAGCGTCGAGGATATCTCGGGCATCGTGCCGAGCAGCGAGTCGGCAGCCGCCGCGACCGCAGCCGTTCGCTCGATCGGCGTGCCCGGCGGAAGCTCGAGCGTGACCTGAGCCACTCCCTCATCCTGTTGCGGCATGAACTCGCCGCCCACGAACGCCACCTGTACCGCACCGGCGAGAGCCACGAGCACGAACGTACCACCGATCACGGCCCAGCCGTTCCGCGGCCGCTCCAGCGCCCACTTGAGCGCGCGCCGGTAGTCGCGCTCGAGATTGGCATAACCGGCATCGAAGCGCCGCCATAGCCCTGCCAGCCAACCCGTCGTCTCCTCGAGCTTCGTCTCATGGGTGCGCAACAGTCGGGCCGCGAGCATGGGCGCCAGCGTGAACGAGATGAGCACCGAGAAGAGTGTCGCGAAGACGACTGTCAGGCCGAACTCGGCGAAGAACTGCCCGATGATACCCCGCATGAAGGCGATTGGGGTGAACACGACCAGGTTGGTGAGCGCCGCTGCAACGACGGCGACAGCCACCTCGGTGGTCCCGTGTTCCGCGGCCTCATGGGGCGAGCTGCCTTTGTCGAGATAGCGATAGATGTTCTCGAGCACGACGATCGTATTCGTCACGAGGATGCCGACGGTGATCCCCAAGGCCATCAGGGTCATGACATTGATCGTGAAGCCAGCCTGGTCGAGCGCCAGAAACGTCGCGATGACCGTTGCAGGCATCGCGGCGGCCGCGATCACGGTGCCGCGCCACGAGTGGAGGAAAAGGAAGAGGACCAGCGTCGTGAGGCCGATCCCGATCAACATATTGCGCAGGATGTCCCGGAGTGCATCGCGGATGAACTCGCTGGCGTCTCGGGCGACCTCGATGACCACGCCGGACGGGAGCTGGGCCCGCAACTCATCCAGGGCCGCGAACACGTCGGCCGCGGTGGCCACGGTGTTGGCACCGGACTGCCTCTGCAGCGAGAGGCTGACGGTGGGCTGGCCGTTGTAGCGGGCGATCTCCCGCACGTCGGCAAAGCCTTCACGGACCGTGGCGACATCGGCCAGCCGGACGCGACCGCCCTCCGGCAGCATAACCGGCAGGCCCTCGACCTCCTCGATCGACTCGTACTCGCCGACCACACGCACCGCGAACTCGGCATCGGGCTCGGTGACGCGACCGGCCGGGACGGACAGGTTCTCGGCCCCGACCAGCCGCGCGATATCGGTGATGGCCAAACCGTAGGCGCGAAGCCTGTCAGGGTGCACGAGCACCTGGACCTCGCGCTCGCGACCACCGATCAGGATGGCGCGAGCCACGCCGTCGACCCGGGCCAGCCGCTCACGGAGCACATCGTCCGCGAAGTCGGTGAGCGCTTCCACGGATTGTGGGCCTGAGAGCGTGACGTCCATGATCGGCATCGCATTGATGTCGAGCTTGAGCACAGTCGGCGGCTCGGCGTCAGTCGGCAGGTCCGCGCGGATCGCATCGACCTTGTCCTTGACCTCGATCGCCGCCAAGTCGACGTCCACCTCGGGGGCGAACTCGACGATCACCGTGGAGACGTTTTCCTGCGAGTAGGAGAGCAAGGATTCGAGGTTCGCGATGGTCGAGACGGCGTCCTCGATCGGCTCGGTGATCTCGGTCTCCAGCTCCTCCGGCCCGGCCCCCGGATAGACGGTGGTGACCGTCACATATGGGATGTCGATGCTGGGCAAGAGATCGACCGCGAGCGTGGTGTAGCTGAAGACACCGAGGACCACGAAGACCGTCACCAGCATGCCGGTGAGCACGGGGCGCTGTACGGCGAGGCGAGCGAAGAAGCGGAACATGGCTAACTCAGAACTCCTTGTAGTTCACGTCAGTGCGAATCGTCACTCGTATGACTAGCTACCGGGACCACCGACGATGCGAGTGGTGACTCCCTCCGAGAGCAATGAGGCGCCGGCCACCACCACCCGTTCGCCTTCCGCGAGGCCATCGAGAACTTCGACGTTGCCGTTCCCGCGTAGCCCGAGCCGGACCTGCCTGCGGTGAGCGAGACGATCTGCATCGACGACCCAGGCGATGCCCTCACGTACTGCGCGCTCCGGCACGACCAGACAGGACTCTCGCCGGCCGACTTCCACCTGGACCGTTACGAGCGAGCCGGGCACCAGGCCCTCGACCGCGGTTCCGCCTGGGAAGGTCAGCTCCACTTCCAGCAACCGCGTCTCGGGATCCGCCTGCAACGCGATCCGCGTCACCTGCCCCTCGAGCCCCTGCGACGCGAGCAGGGCGGGCTGCCCGAGCGCGAGTTCCTGCGCCTGCTCCGGGCTCACCTGCAGACGCACCTGGATCTCGGAGAGATCCGAGATGCGGACCAGCGGGTCACCCGGCGATGGGACCGTGCCGCGGCTCTCGAGTACGTCGGTGACGATACCGTCGAAGGGACTCGTGAGGACGACGGCTCGGCGGGCCGCTTCCAGGTTCGCCTCGGCGACGCGCAGCGCGGTGACCGCGTTGTCCCAGTCCTGATCGCTGATCGCGCCCCGCTCCTTGAGCGGCCGCAGCCGCTCGACGCTGCGCGCGGCCTGTTCCCACGCCGCCTCGGCCTGCCGAACCGCGGCAACGGAACCCAGACTGGATTGGCGGATCAACACGTCTCCGGCCCGCACGCGCTGACCGACACGGACGGGGATCTCGACGATCTCGTCGCCGGTCTTCGCCCGGATAGTCGCGCTGCGTACGCCGCGTAGCGTCCCTGTGAACTCGCGGCGGACGATCAGAGGAGCGTAGCTGGCGCGCGTGACCTCGACCGGCATGCCGGTCCGACGCCGGATCTCGTCGACGTCCGGGTCAGGCTCACGCTCGGCGGACGCCTGGACGACCCTCAGGATGACGAGCGCGATCAGAGCGATACCGATAATACCGAATACGATGCGTTTCATGATGGATCTCGTGCTTCGTCGAGGAGCACCAACCGACCATCACTCAGGCGTTCCAGATGGGCCAGAGCCTCGACATAGTCGAACAGCGCTTGGACCTCGTTCAAGCGCGCCTGATCGAGCAACAAGGCGGCATCGGAGACCTCGAGCTGGGTTGACAGACCGTTGGCGAAACGAATGTCCGCCAACGCCAGTGCCTCTTCCGCCATCGCCACCGTCTCCCGGCGGGCGCGGATCTGGGCGCGCGCGGCGCGATACTCGGCGAGCGCTGCTGACAGTTCGACCTGGAGCCCCTCGCGCAGCTGCGCCTCCTCGACTCGCGCCACCTTCAGCTGCGCTTGCGCCTCGTCAATCCTACCGCGCGTGCGAAACCCGTCAAACGGCGTCCAGGCCACGGAGAGCGCCACGTTCCAATCCTTGCGCCAACTGTCCCAACCCGGCGGCGCAGGATCGTCCGGGTAGGCCTGGAAGCCGAAGTTGCCCACGAGCTGCAGAGAAGGCAGCCAGTAGCCGCGAGCGATCCGCAGCCCCTCCTGACGCATAGCGACCGTCGCCCGCGCCGCGTGCAGGATGGGACGCTCGAAGACCAGTCGGCTGAGCTCGGCCTCGTCGATTTGAACGTCGTCCGGCTCGAATTCGGTGACCAGGACGACGGGCTGCTCAGTCGGCACATTCACCAGACGCTTCAGCTCGAGCAACGCCAGCTCTGCCGCGTTCTCCGCCTGGATGACCGCAGGATTGCGGTTCTCGAGATCCACTCGCGCGCGCAAGAGATCGAAGTCCGAGGCGGTACCGGCTTCGTGGAACAACTCTACCTGCCGGAAATGCCCTTCGGCCACCCTACGACTCTCGAGCGCGATCGCGTGCAGCTGTCGGGCGAGGACGGCACTGAGATAGGCCGTCCGGACCTGCAACGTGATCTCTGCTTCGGTCTCCCTCAGCCGGTCGTGCGCCGCCGAATGGAAATGGCGGGCTGCCGCCCGCGCCCCGCTGATCCTCCCTCCCGCATAGAGGGGTTGCGCGAGCTGGAACGTCGCGACGTACGTGTTGCGCCTGCCAAACGGGAGCCCCTGGAAGAGCGAGGACAGGAAGTCCTGGGTCATGAGCTGAGTGAGAAGATCATAGCGATCTTCGGGCGTCTTGCTCGTGTCGAACGCGTCGGGGATCAACGTATCCGGCGCAGGTGGCGGCCCGCTCATCTCATCGAAGATCGTTCGAATGGCGCGGTTGTAGCTCAAAGCCGCCGAGAGCTGAGGCCAAGCACCGGCCGTCGCCTGAGTAACCTGGGCATCGGCAACCGAGAGTTGGGCCCGAGCCGCTGCCATCTCTTCACTCTCGGCTAACGCCCGCACGACGGCGTCGGCGAGCGACAGGCGAAGGGTGTCCGCCTGCGCGGCTCCCCACGCCTGGGCGGGATCCGCAAGGCCGAAGAGAGAGAGCATTACGGGTAACGTCCACCGCCGCAGAATCGTCTCGATGCGCATCGCTTCCTTTCTCTACCGTTCGTTCGTCGTCTCGCCCATTGTGGCCGCGTCACGCGGCCACGCCCTCGAAGATGATATCGAGCTTCGCCGAGATCTCGGCGTGTAGCCCCTCCACGGAGCCACGCTCGTGCAGCCAGCGCACTAAGGTGCGGAAGAACGCCGACTCGATGAGCACAGCGGCGTGCTCCGGTTCAATGTCCGGTCGGATCTCTTTGCTCAGCTGCCCCTGCCGGAGCACCGAGCGGCTGATGGCGAGAAACTGCCGGACCGGCTCCTCGTCGGTGATCCGGCCCTCATTCCAGGGGGAATGCATGTGACGCAGGCTCTCGAAGAACGCCAAGCGCGAGAGGCTCGGATTCTGAACGGCGAGGTCCGTGAGGAACAGAAAGGCCCGCTCCAGCTTTTCCCGCGTCGTGCCACCCCAACCTTCGACTGGACCCAAATCCTCCACCAATCGGCTCGTCCAATCGTCGGCAACGGCAGCGAGGAACGACGTCTTGCGAGGGAAGTAGTTGAACACCGTCCCCTTGGCCACGTCAGCCCGCTCCGCGATCTCCTCAACCGTCGTATGCTCGAAACCCTTCTCCAGGAAGAGCTCGAAGGCCGCC
>CANPVY010000152.1 GCA_947581845.1 uncultured bacterium
TCAGGCGTTGCGGTACGGTGTCGACCATACGGCGCAGCTCTTGCTCGGTTACGCGCTCAGCGGATCTGCGCAGGCGGGCGCCTGCCCCATCCCGGAGGAGGCGGTCGCGTCCGAGTCGGCCCTCGAGGAACAGGTTGGTCGCACCTTCAGCCACTGCTACCTGCGCTTTGAAGCCGGCTGCCTCCAGCGCCCCCACTCGCTCGATAAGGCGTCTCTTGCTCTCCACCCGCTTCTCCCACTCGGCCCATAAGAGTTCCCGTGTCGTATCCTTCACATACGGGTGCGCAGTGCGCACCAGGAGGAGCGCGTGATGTCGGAGCAGGTGCCCCAGTGCGAACTGGAACGCCTCTGAGAACCCGCGCCCGGGCCGATATGCCTCTCGAAGCGGTGTGAGCACGTCGACCTTAAACTCCGTGTTGGGCGTACACTGTACGAGCCCAGCTAATGCGCCTTCGATGTCAGCGCCCACACGAATCACCTCTACCGGCGGACTTGGATCGTCGGGCCCCGGCCCGCGCGCCGATAGCCGAACGAGCTGGTTCTCTACGTCAACGATGTAGGTATGAGCGACCTCTTCCCAATCGTGGTCCTCGGACGCGATGGAGAACAGCGGCATGACCGGGACCGCGAGACGCTCCTCGAGCTGCGCGGCGAGCCGTACGGCTGTGAGGGCCTTGTAGAGCGTGTAGAGGGGACCAAGAAAGAGCCCTGCTTGCTGTCCCGTGGAGACGAACAGACCGCGTTCGCTGATGAGCTGCTCGAGCTTGGCTGTGAGCGAATCGTCATCCTTCGGCAGGGCGGCGCGAAGTCCGGCCCAGCGGGAGGCCGGGTACTGGTCACGGATGCGTTGGGCAAGGCGGAGATAGCTGTCCAGCGTGTTTGGTGCGCCCGCCGAGTAGTAGTCCGCCACACTGCTGAAGTCCTGGATGAACGCCGAACAGAGCGCGGGACCCTGAAGGCTCAGCCTTTCAATCTTCACACTCATACGGCATGACCGAGCAGGATGTAGCGAGGACAATCGGCGCAGGCCGGTGCTCCGGAGTAGTCTCCGAAGGTGTGCTCGGGCTCCAGGCCGGCCTGATGCAGCAGCTCCTCCAGCTCTGGGGGTGAATACAGGCGAACGCGCTCGTAGTGGGTGGTCTCCGGCTCCCGTTGGCCCGGGCAGAGGATGAGAATCTCCTTCACGACCACGGTGCCATCAGCTTCCAGGCGTCGCTTCTGGATGACGCGACGATCACCCACGCTGCGTTCATCCTCGCTCACCAGGCCGCTCCGCACGCGCTCGGCGTTCAAGAAATCCAGCGCGAAGCAGCCACCCGGCTGTAGGATGCGGCGAATTTCCGTCAGGACCTGCGCGTCCTCCTCCGGTTCGGCGAAGTACCCGAACGACGTGAAGAAGTTGACAACCACCCGGAAGCTGGCGTCAGCAAACGGCAGGTAGCGCATGTCACCCTGCACCAGCAGCAGTCGCGCGTCTCTCGAGTGGGCCTGCTGCAAGAGAGTGCTGGAGAGGTCGAGGCCGATCGCCCTCAGGCCTCGGCGCTCGAACTCCGCCATGTGTCGGCCGGCACCGCAGGCCAGATCCAGGATCGTTCCGGGCGCACTCCCAAAGCTGCGGAGCACCAGGTCGACAGCGGCCTCGGCCTCTTCCTCGTCCCGATGTGGGTAGAGCGCGAGGTATTCCTCTCCAAACCAGGCGCGATACCATTCCGGGGCCCGGGAGGACGTGCTCATCCGCCCTTGTGGTACGGTTCGCCGCGCTGGATGGTGCCGGCACGGTAGATCTGTTCCGCCAATACGAGGCGCGCCAACTCGTGGGGCAGCGTGAAGCGGGACAGTGAGAGTACGCGATCCGCCTGCCGCCGCAGCGAGTCGCTCAGCCCCAAGGCACCACCGATCAGGAAGGCTACGCCGGGCTTTCCGAGGACCGCCTGCTCTTCGAGGTAGGCGGCCAGTTGTTCCGACGACCAGTTCTGGCCGCGCTCATCGACTGCCACGATCTCCAGCCCGGCGGGGACCTTTTCGAACAGGCGCTCGGACTCTCTCTCGATGACCGAGGGATCTCCGGCGGCGCCAGACCGCTGGGGCCGGATCTCGATCGCCTCGAACTTGAAGTAGTGTTCAATGCGCGATTCGTAGTCCCGAATTGCGGCTGCCAGTCCAGGCAACTTGGCAGCGCCGACGGCAACCGTCACGATCCTCACGAACCTCCCGGCCCCCTCATGCGTTACACGCTAATCTGTGGAGACAGCGATACTGTCCCGCAGGTACGACTCGTTGTCTCTGTATGGATAGTCTGTGACGTAATGCAGGCCGCGACTCTCGCGACGCCACAGTGCGCAGCGAACCACGAGACGCGCTACATCGAGCATGTTGAGTGTCTCAGCCGCTTCAGACCAGCGCTGTCCACCTCCCGATCGCGAGCGCGCCTCGCGCAGCGTGGACCACTTGTGTCTCAGTTCCTCCAACTGGGCCGCGCCTGCCTGCATCTCGTCTCGATTTCGCACGATCCCGAGATGATCCCACATCACGTGCTTCAGGCGCTGGCGCAGAGTCGCCAGCTCCTCGGCAGGGAAGCTGGAGAGATCGACAGGGGCTGGCACATCCGCGCCACATGGTGCCGGCACGAATGGAAGTTGCTGCAGCATGCGCGCTGCGGCGCGCTCGGCGTACACGACGGCCTCGAGCAGCGAATTCGAGGCCAGGCGGTTGGCCCCGTGTACTCCCGTGCAGGCGCACTCTCCGGCAGCGAACAGACCCGGTAAGGTCGTCCGACCATCGATGTCGGTCCACACACCGCCACACACGTAATGAGCGGCCGGTACGACGGGTATCGGCTCGTGGCGGGCATCCACGCCCTTCGCCTGGCAGCCTTCCAGGATGCCTGGGAAACGCTCTTCGGTTCTCTCGGCCCCGATCCCCGTCGCGTCCAGCCAGACGTGCGGCCCTCCGCTCTTCTTGAGCTCGGCATGGACCGCCCGGGCCACGATGTCACGCGGTGCCAGATCAGCTCGCTGGTCGTACGCCGCCATGAACGCATCGCCGCTCTCGTTGCGCAGCACGGCGCCCTCGCCACGAAGGGCCTCCGAGATCAAGAACGCGTGCTCCTCCGCCGGGTAGAGGGCGGTTGGGTGAAACTGGATGAACTCCATGTTTGCGACCGTCGCCCCAGCCCGGTAGCCCAGGGCAACGCCGTCTCCTGTGGCAATGCTTGGATTCGTCGTATGGCGGTAGACTGCTGCGCTTCCTCCCGCCGCCAGCAGGGTCGCTCGCGCTCGCACCTCGATCGCCTGTTTCGACTCGACATCGAGCACCCAGGCGCCCGTACAGCGCCGTCGGCCACCCAGGCACTCCACCTGCAACGACAGAGCCATGTGGTGTTCGAGCAGGCGGATGCGTGGATGATCAGCCACAGCCTTGAGTAGGGCGGTCTCTATCGCGGCACCGGTCCTGTCCTGGCTGTGAACGATGCGAGGATGTGAATGGCCACCCTCGATGCCAAGCGCCAGCTGACCAGCGCTGCGTGAGAAGCGTACGCCCCAGTCAACGAGATCCGCGACAGCCATCGGCCCGCTTCGCACCAGCGTCTCCACGCGCTCGGCGTGACACAAGCCGGCTCCGGCACGCAGGGTGTCCTGCATATGCCGCTCGAACGAGTCGGTCCGACCTACGACCGCCGCGATTCCTCCCTGTGCGTAGTTCGTGTTCGAGTCGAGGCGAGCCTTTTTGGTCACCAGAACGACGTCAGTGTGCTCTGCGACGCGTAACGCGAACGTGAGGCCCGCGATGCCGCTCCCGATGACCAGGATGTCCGTGTCGCTATGTGTCATGCGGGCCCCTCAGTGGCCGATCCCCTGCCCCCGACAGTTGTGCGAGGAGACAGTCAATCTCTTCTCTGCCCGACTCCCACACCACCTCTTGGAGAGGCACATAGATATCGACTTCCGAAGCCAGTGCCGGACCCAGTTTGACCGCATCCTTGAGCGTGGCGACTACCGGACCCGGCCCAGCGTCACGTCTGATCTGGACGAGATCGGACTGTGAATAGTGGTGATGGTCCGGAAAAGCTCGCCAACTCTCGATCATCACCGACTCTTGCTGTAGCTGTTGGCGTACCGCTTCGGGGTGCGCTACCCCAGCCAACCCCAGGGCGCAATGAAAGCCTTGTGCAGCGAACCGTTCCCCCAGCCCGCCGTCAACCCCCTGATAGCGCGCCAGCTCGCCCAGCCCGATGTGGGCTACGGCTCGAGGCAGCGCCGGCAACAGCGCCGCCAGCCGCTCCCCTACGCGTGCAGCCTCCGTGGCTGAGGCAAGCTTGCGGGTGACAATGACCACGTTGGCTCGACTGAGCGCCTTGAGCGGCTCACGCCAGGGTCCCCGGGGCAGGAGCCGTGGTCTCTCCACCCACTCCTCCGCCGCGATCAGGGCCACACAGAGATCGGCGCGGATGGCGCGATGCTGGAATGCATCATCGAGGACCACTAGATCGGCCCCGGCAACCTGAGCCCAGCGCACCCCTGCTACGCGGTCGGCCGACACGTGGACGGGCACCTCCGGATTCAGGAGCCTGTGCACCTCGACTTCATCGCCTCCATAGCCCCGCATCACGATTGCCGGACGACGGCCCCGTGCTCGAAGGACACCGGCGAACCAGGCTGCGACAGGCGTTTTCCCCGTACCTCCGACCGTGAGGTTGCCGACCGCGAGTGTCGGGATCGGGCCGGCGGCTGACTTCAGTAGCTCGCGATCGTATGCCCAGTTGCGCGTCGCAACCGCGAGTCGGTACAGCCACTCCGTGGGTGTCAGAAGCGCCGAAAGCGTTCGGGTGCCGAGCCCAGCGGGCTCAGCAATGCTCCACAGTCGCTGTCGCCACTCGCCCATCGCGCCTCTTCCAACGATGGCCTTAGTCGTCCACCTGCGCCTTCAGGGACTGAAGCTGCAACTCCAGCTCACGAGCCCG
>CANPVY010000153.1 GCA_947581845.1 uncultured bacterium
AAGCGAGGCAGACAGCTCGGCGACCGCTTCCAAGCGCTCCGTCCGCTGACGCAGCTGTTCCACTCGCTTGCGGTCCGAGATGTCTCGCATCATCGCCGTCACCGATGGCCGGCCCTCCCGCCGCTCAAGCACAGCTGTACTGATGCCAACCGCGATCGTCTCTCCATCGCGCTTAACCTCGATCTCACCACTGGCGACAGGTATGCGAAAGTCGCGGGTGCGCTCGAGAGCTCTGCGCAGTCCGGTCGAACGGCTGGCCAGCTCGTCCAGAACAGGCCTCTCCATCCAGCTGCGCGCCTCGATGCGGAGCAGCTGCTCCGCAGCCGGATTCGCATAGGCCAGGCGACCCTCGCCGTCGACCGTGAGCACTGCAGTGGGGATATTGCCCAGAATGTCGCCGGTATCCAGGCGCAGCTGTTCAAGCGCATGCTCCAAGGTTGTCAGCTCGGCGCCGGTCTCGAGTAGCTTGTGGCTGATCAGGCCGACGACCAGAGCGACCCCGACGAAGATGGCTAGCTGCAATGCGACCACGGTATCCACCGTCGTGCCCTGGCCCCACACGACCTCGGCGATATACGCCATGCACGCCAACCCGGTGACCAGGAAACCACCGCGGAACGGGAGGACCAGCGTGTAGGCACTGATCAGCAGAATGAAGAACGGTGGAATGACGCTATCCCGCCCGCCGGTCAGGTGCACCACCAGGGTCACCAGCAGCACGTCGAAGATCGCCTGCGCGTACACGAAGCTCGACCCAGCCGGCTTGCGGCGCACATGGGTGTGCCAATACGAGAACGGCGTGATGATCAGGGTCAGAACCAGGGCCAGCGACGCGGCGAGCGTCTGCGCTGGCGACACCGCTGACGCCGCCGACCAAGCCAGTGCCGCACCCGCGAACAGGCCCCCCGCCAGTCCGATCCTCACCAGATACACCCAACGGAGAATCACGCGACGCGGGTATGTCCGCTCGCCTGCCTCCGAGACCAACTCCTGTTTGACCGCGGAGTCGTTACCCGCATCGAATAGCGGGACCGCGTTGCCGTTCACTTCGCTGATCGTCTGCCCTCCCAGACCGCTAGTTCCTCGGTTCCGGCTGCCAGCTCCGGACCGCCAGAGAATCATGTTAGTGAGGGTTAAACGGGGGAGAATCGCTCGAAAGGCAGTCCTTCCGGCCGCCGGTGTGCTGCGACCCAGGTGCCGCAACGATAATCTCAAGTCTTGCAAAATGCAAGACCCCGCGATCACACCCAACATCTATCCGGCTATCGTCTCTGGCCGAGCCGGACAGTGAAGCCCTGCACCGGTCGCAAGGGAGGTCACGCATATTGAGCCCAGCCCACCGTCAACCCATCTTTCAGCAAGCTCCCCTGCCCGCCGTTCCTGCACAGCGCAGCTTACCTCGACCGGAGATGACCAAGTTGATCGGCGCCGCGCATTCCCATCACGAGGACAAGGGAGCCCCGTTGACCCCGACGCGGCCGCCACGAGAGGTGCCGGACACGGATCGCACGGAACGGCTCGTCACCGACGGCGGCAGCGACAACCGCGGTCCTGATACCCTCCGGCAGGTGACCACTTGGCAGAGATGACGGAATCGGGCCGGGGCCCGTGGCGGTGGGGGCTGGCGTGCGGCCTTGTTGGCGCGGTCTCTATCGCCGCCCTGGTGGGCGCGCATCTGTACGTGGGCCATGAGGGGTCGGGCTACAAAGGGCCGCTGCTCTTACTAGATCACCTGTTCGATCTCGCCGCCGTCGCGGCACTGAGCGCCATAACCGTGAGCGTGGGTCGCTTCGTGCTCATGCGCCTCCGATTCTCGCTCGACCGCCCAATTGAGGCGCTCACTTTCGGCGCCGCAGTCGGTGCCGGTACCGTTTCCACATCGATTCTCATCATCGGGTGTCTGTCTGGCCTGCATCCGGCGGTTCTGGCAGTCACCCTGGCCCTCTGGGCGCTCGTGGCCCGCCGCGAGCTGCGTGAGCTGCCCGGCCTGATATCGCGAGTTCGAGGCGAGGTGCTGCAGAGTGTCGACGATCGCGCACTGCTCGTCTTCGGCCTCCTGATCTTCGGAGCCGTGGCAGCCTTCATGACAATGATGGCCCTGGCTCCGCCCGTCGATTGGGATGCCCTGACGTACCACCTGCAAGTACCGGCTCAGTTCCTGGCCAGAGGTCGGATCTATCTGCCGGAGGACAACCTGCACACGGCTTACGTGGGGCTTGTCCACATGCTGTACCTGCCGCTGCTGGCGATCGGTAGTTCCTCCGGCCCCGCACTTTTCAGCGTCTTCGCAGCGCTGCTGCTCGGGCTGGCGGTCTTCTCGCTCTCGGTCCGCTTCCTCGAAAGCCGAACCGCGAGCCTCTCCCTCGCTCTGTTGTGGGGAACAACGACCCTCGTGCTGGTGGCTATCACCCCGCGGATCGACGTAACGCTCGCCCTCTATCTCCTGCTCGCCCACTACGCCCTCTTGACGACCAGGACGTCTTTCTCAGACCGCCGATACCTGTTCCTGGCAGCGGCTCTCTTGGGGTTCGCGTTCGGATCCAAGTACCATGCCGTTCCCTACATCCTCGGGCTCACGCCACTCGTTCTCTGGATTTCGTTATCCCGCTGGCAGAGACCGGGCGGGTCCGCTGGCGCCCTGTTCTTGTCCGGCTTCGTCCTCGTCGCGGTGGCGTTTCCGTGGCTCCTGAAGAACTGGATCCTCCTGGGCAGCCCCGTCTACCCGTTCCTGGCCGATACGGCGCTGGAGTCCTGGCTGATACCCCTCTACGGCCGCAGCACGGTGCCGCCCTCGCTCGGCGCGCAAGTCTTCAGTACGCTCGAGACCGCTCGAGCACCTTTCAATCTGTTGGATGCCTTTCTTTCACCTGGCAGATTGACGATCGAATTCGAGGGTGCCTTCCACTACGCCAATCCGATCTTCCTGCTGCTGCCGCTCTGGGTCCTATTCTTGAGAAACAAGACGATCAACTGGCTGATCGTCCCCGCGATCGCGTACCTGTGCGTTGTGGTCCTGCCGTTCGGAATCACAAATCTGCGCTACCTCATACCTGCGGCTGCGCCGTTGACGCTCGCGGCTGTGTACATGCTGACGGCCGCGTGCGGGCGCTTTCTGTCGGCGGAGGCTGCGCGGCTCTTGCTCATCGCGTTGGCGCTCCTGGCTCTGGCACCGTCCGCCTGGGCTACATACGCGTGGCTCCGTCACACTAAGGCACTTACGTATTCGATCGGTGCAAGTTCGAAAGCGGAGTACATGGCCACGCACATCGACCCGGGCGTTCGCACCCTCGCACCGGTCATTGAATTCGTGAACCAGAGGCTGCCGGACAGGAGCCGGATCCTGATGCTCTATGAGGCTCGCGGCTACCACTTCCGTCGGCCCGTGATTGAAGACACCCGGGTCAGCAACTGGCCACTCCTCGCCCATCGCCTGGCCGCCGACGACTGCCTCCGCAGCACCGGCATCAGCCACGTGCTGCTGAACGCAGGCGCCGTCCGATACTACCTTCAGCGCGGCAGCGACCCCAACGTATTCATGTGGGACCCGTTCCAGCGGTTCGCTGAGCGGTGTATGGGCGAGCCAATCTACCGGAATCCGGCCTTTCTCCTCTTCGAGATCCGCTAGCGGCGCTCGCGGCACTGGCCGCCATCGTCAGCCAGCTCCGCAGCGTCGGCGGGCCTCAAGGCTGCCCGGCCTCGATGATCACCGGCGCGCTCTGCAGTTGCCCCATTGAGTCAGAAGGGAAGTCGCTACATCTTACAGGCAGCGCCCCCCGACCGCCGTAGCATGCCCCATCAGGATGCCTCTGACAGAGATGACCAAGCTGATCATCCAGATTCCTTGTTATAACGAGGGAACGACGCTGCCTGTTACCCTCTCTGCTCTGCCGCGGAAGCTTGCGGGCGTGGACATCATCGAGTGGCTGGTCATCGACGATGGCAGCGAGGATGATACGCAGGAGGTCGCCAGGAAGGCAGGGGTGGATCATGTCGTCCGCCTGCCTCGCCATCAGGGGCTCGCGAGAGCCTTTCTCGCAGGTCTCGACACGTCGCTGCAGGCGGGAGCCGACGTCATCGTCAATACGGACGCCGACAACCAGTACTGCGCAGATGACATACCGAAGCTCATCGAGCCCATCCTCTGCGGTGAGGCTGAGATCGTGGTGGGCACGCGCCCAATCAACCACATCAGGCACTTCTCACCGCTCAAGAGGTTGCTGCAGCGGGTCGGTAGCCGGGCGACGCGCGCGATCAGCCAGACCGACGTAGAGGACGCGCCCAGCGGCTTCCGGGCGTTCAGTCGCGACGCGGCTATGAAGCTCCATGTCTTCAACGAATACACCTACACGATCGAGACCATCATTCAGGCGGGACAGAAGGGCATGGCGATCACCTCCGTTCCGGTACGTACGAACGAGGATCTGCGACCCTCCCGACTCGTGAAGAACCTTCCCGGCTATCTTCAGCGGCAGCTGCTTACCATGGTACGGATCTTCATGACCTACAAACCGTTCCGATTCTTCGCCACCGCCGGTCTGATCGTGTTCACAGCTGGTTTCCTCATCAGCGTCAGGTTCCTGTATTTCTACATCGCCGGTAACGGAGCCGGGCACATCCAGTCGCTGATCCTCTCCGCTCTCCTAATGGGGACCGGCTTCTTCTTGGCTATCGTCGGCCTCATCGCCGATCTCATCTCCGTCAACCGGCAGCTGCTGGAGATCCTCGACTGGCGCACCCAGAAGATCGAAGAGAGCCTGAGCCGCAAGAAGGCCTCGGCGCCGGCGGAGCCGAGCGAGCACGGATGACACGCTTCGTCCCGCCATTTGACAGGCGGCCTCCGGTGGACGCGCCGGGCGCAGCCGGCCTGACAGGGACCGAAAGGCGAGCGCCAGAGAAGAGGCACGGACTCGAGCGACTGGCGGTGATCCAGGAAAACGTCCTCGACGTGGCGCGGAGCGCCGGCTACGAGGGCTACTCGAAGCACGACGCCCTCAACG
Source organism: uncultured bacterium (assembly GCA_947581845.1). GTDB lineage: Bacteria > Gemmatimonadota > Gemmatimonadetes > Palauibacterales > KS3-K002. The sequence goes on from CANPVY010000153.1 coordinate 4,998, forward strand.
CGCCTTGCCTCGAAGCCATCGCAGGTAGCTCACGGTGGGCACGACTGCTCGCCATCCAGGCGGTCATGCGCTCGCCTCTTCACGTGCGCCCGCTCATCGGCGCCCGCCGCGCACGCAATGCCAAGGGGCTGTCGCTCTTCGCTCGCGCCTTGCTGACCCGCTACCGGGTGTTGGGCGACCAGGCGAGCGCGGAGGAGGCGCGACAACTGCTCACCTGGCTGGCCGCTCACCCCTCGCCGGGCTTCCCCTGGACGGCCTGGGGATATCCCTATCCCTGGCAGGATGTCGGATTCTTCGCGCCCCGACACTTCCCAAACCGTGTGGTGACATCCTTTGTCGTTCAGGCCCTGCTGGACGGCTATGAGACGCTCGCCGACCAGCGCTTGCTGGACGTCGCAGTCCAGGCGGCCGAGTTTCTGTTGAAGGCTCCGACGACGCTCTACGAGGATGAGCGCCACCGTTGCGTCAGCTACGTGCCGAGCGAAACGGTGAGCTGGATCGTCCTGGACGTGCCGGCTCTGACAGGAGCGGCGGTCGCGCGCCTGGCGGCGCTGCGGAAGGACGCCGGCTTGATGCGGGAGGCGACCCGGCTGATGCGCTACGTGGTCTCAAAGCAGACCGACTACGGCGCCTGGTACTACGCCGATCCGCCGCGCGCCAGTCATATCACTCATGACAACTACCATACGGGATTTATCCTCGATGCCATCCTCGAATACGGCACCGCCGCACAGAGCAGCGAGTTCGAGGATGCCTACCGGCGCGGGCTGCACTTCTACCGCGAGCGCCTGTTCGAGCCCGATGGCGCGCCTCGCTTCATGCACGATCGCAAGTACCCCTTCGACATCCACGGAGCAGCCCAAGGAATCATCACTTTCGCCAGAGCCCAGCGAGCCTCGTATGGAGGTTGCGATCTCTCGGCCCGCGTCTTGAACTGGACCCTCGCCAACATGTACAACGCTCGCACACGCTGGTTCTACTACCAGAAACACAGGCTCTTCCGCACTCCGATCCGCCTGCTCCGCTGGTGCCAGGCCTGGATGGCGTGGGCGATTGGCTGTCACCTGGAGTGCTGCGGGAGTCCGTCATGATCGGCTTACCGGGCGCCGAGCAATCCCTGGACCCGGATCTCTCCTGGCTCGAGAAGGCCTACATCCGTTGTCTGGGCGTGCCGATCAGCGGATTACGGATACGCCTGCGCCGCGTTCTTCCTGCGACACGCGGCTCATATCAGAAGATTCTCGATGCCGGGTGCGGCCTGGGTGTCTTCACCATGGAGCTGGCCAAGCAGCAGCCTGAAGCGGAGGTGCTCGGTATCGACATCGACGAGGCAGCCGTGAGGCGGGCGGCGCTGATCGCCGAGCGGGCGGGAATCTCGAACTGCCGTTTCCTGGTCGGCGATGTCACGGACCTCGGCATCAGCAGCGAGTTCGATCTCGTCCTCAGTGTAGACAACCTCGAACACGTCGAGGACGACGTCCGGGCCATGCGGAACCTGCGAGCTGCGCTCAAGCCCGGAGGTACGCTGGTCGTTCACGTCCCGGGCTATTATCGTCGCTGGCTCATGTTCGGGCGGCGAGTGAACTTTCACGTTCCAGGACATGTTCGACCCGGCTACACAGCCGAGCGACTGACGGCGAAGCTCGAGCAGGCGGGCTTCGAGGTCTTGGAGCATCGCTACACTTACGGCGCACTCGAGACCTTCACCAACAACATCTCCTACCTGATCTCGGGAGCGGAACGGCGAAATAGGCAGCTCTACGCCGTCGTCTTCCCGCTTCTGCTCGCTGTTTCCTATTTCGGGAAGTTCTTGCGTCCTCGCTGGGGGGCCGGCCTGCTAGCGACCGCGCGGCGTCCCGGTCCCGGAAACCGTGGCGTCGCTACGTCCGGGCAGAGTCAGGACTCGATGGGACGGACAGGACACAATGAGACAGATCGTTCGACGCGTTATCGACCGTAAGGGTAAGGTGGTGGTCATCGACCTACCCGAGCCACAGCTCGATCCGGATCAGGTGCTGGTTCAGAACTACTACTCGCTGATCAGCTCGGGTACCGAGTTGAGCACCCTGTCCAAAACACCTGTCGAACTCGTGCGACAAACGATCGCGGACCCCTGGATGCGCAAGGCCGTGCAGCAGACACTACTCGCGGCAGGTCTCGCACAGACGGCCCGCAGGGTCTGGCATGAGATGATCAAGCCCCGCGAGATCGGCTACAGCGGGGCGGGCCGAGTGCTGGCTGTCGGCGAGCGCGTCGAAGGGTTCCGTGTGGGTGACAAGGTCGCCTTCGCAGCCACCGGCCACGCGGAGATCGTGGCACCCACCATCAACCATATCGTCCCGGCCCCGGAAACGGTGAAGCTGCCGCACGCCGCTTTCGTCACCGTTGGCGGCATCGTCATACAGTCGCTGCGTCGGGCCGAGATCCAGTTCGGCGAGACGGTCGCGATATTCGGGCTCGGACTTCTGGGCCAGCTTTGCGCGATGGTTGCCAAGGCCGCCGGTTGCGTCGTCGTGGGGATCGATGTCAACGAGAGCCGCAACGAGCTGGCCCGACGCATCGGAGTCGACTTCGTTATCAACCCGACTCAGTCCGACCTCAAGCGGCGAGTCATGGATTTCACCGGGAAACACGGCGTCGACGCGACAGTCATCTGCGCTAGCTCGAAGTCGGAGAGCATCATCAATGCCTCGATGGAGATCACGCGGAAGCAAGGGCGAGTCGTCATCGTAGGCTATGTCAAGCTCGACATTCACCCCAAAAATTTCCTTTACAACGAGATCGACCTCCGCTACTCCCGCGCTTACGGCCCCGGTAGCTATCACGACGGCTACGAACAAGGTCGCTTGGACTACCCCTTCGCTTATGTGCGCTGGACGGAGAAACGCAATCTGGCCGAGTTCATCCGGCTCGTCAGTGAAGGGACCGTCGATCCCGAGCCACTGATCGGCGGTGTCTTCCCGATCGAGAAGGCACAGGACGCCTTCGACGCGATCAGCCAGGGAACCCTGGAGGGAGTCGCGGCACTGATCGCCTACGATGTGGAGAAGGAGCCGGACCGCCGCCGGACCCTCGAGGTGCACCGGCGACCCAAGAAGTCGGGCGAAGTCGGTATCTCAATCATCGGTTGCGGGAACCACGCGCTGGCCACTCATCTCCCCAACCTCCGTGCTATGCCCGGCGTCCAAGTCCGCGGCCTGGCCTCGGCCACAGGAAAGAACGCTCTGTTGGTGGCCAAGAGCCTGGGTGCCACCGTCGTCACCACCGACATCGAAGACGTGCTGCGCGACCCGGACACCGATGCTGTAATCATCTCCTCCAACCAGCCAGAGCACTTCCAGCATCTGCGCCGAGCGGTGGAAGCTGGCAAAGCGGTCTTCCTGGAGAAGCCGCTGGTTACCCTGCTCGACGACCTGAAAGAGGTGCTGCAGATCATGGAGGACGAGCCGATCCTCTTCACCCTCGGGCTCAACCGCCGCTACTCGCCGCTCTTGGCGAAGCTTCGAGGGGTGCTGGAGGGGCCGGTGCACTCAGTGGTCTATACGGTAGCCGAGCGATTCATCCCCCCGGATCACTGGAGCCTCGACGAGACCGAAGGCGGCGGCCGCCTGCTGAGCGAAGGCGAGCACTTCATCGATCTTTGCCATCTGCTCGTCGGCCGCGAGCCTCTATCCGTGTATGCACGGGCTCTCGCACCCGTGCCTGACGACCTTCGCAAGCTGTGCAATTACGCGCTCACCATCCACTACGACGGGGCCGTCGCCAACGTGATCTTCAACGAGAGCGGCAGTGCCGGATTCCCGCGCGAGCGGCTGCAGGTGCTGGCCCCCGGTCAGGTCGCGATCCTGGATGACTTCGCGAAGCTGACCGTCCACGGAAGGAAAGTGAAATCGTATGGCAGTCGCACGCGAAGGCAGATGGGGCACAAACAGGCCCTGACCGAGTTCGTAGCCGCGATCCGCGGTGAGCCCAATAACCTGCTCACCTGGCATGAAGCCCTGCTGGCCACGCTATGCATGTTCGCCGCCCAAGAGAGTATCCGCAGCGGCGAGCCGGTCGACCTACGCCAGTTCAGGCGCGCCCTCTCGTGCGCCGAAGCGGACTAAGCTTTTTCGTGTATGCGCATCCTGATCGACATTCTCCACCCGGCGCATGTGCATTTCTTCCGCAACTTCCACGCGGAGATGAGCAAGCGCGGGCATCAGCTCCGCATCACTGCACGCGCCAAGGAGTGCTCGATCGAACTCCTGGAGCGATACGGGCTGCCGTACGAGCTCATATCGGTGCAGCGGTCCGGCCAGTTGGGACTGGCGGCTGAACTCATGCAGCGTACCTACCGTCTGGCGCAAGTGATTCGAGCGTTTCGCCCGACCGTGATGACGGGAATCATGGGACCGAGCATCGCGCTCGCGGGAAAGATCCATCGTGTCCCCGCGGTGGTCTTCTATGACACCGAATTCGCAGCGCAAACCAACTGGTTCGTCTACCCACTCGCTTACAGCGTCTGCACACCCGACTGCTATGAGGGCGAGGTGCGGGGAACACACCGAACTTATGCCGGTTACCATGAGCTTGCCTATCTCCACCCCAACCGTTTCGCGCCCGATCCTGGGAAGCTCGAGGCCTTCGGCCTGAGCCCTGGCGAGCCCTACTCGATCGTTCGCTTCGTGTCGTGGCAGGCCATACACGACCGCCGCGAAGGGGGGCTGACCGTCGAACAGAAACGCGAGCTCGTCCGTCTGCTAGAACAACACGGCCGTGTGCTGATCTCCTCCGAGGGGCCTCTTCCGGATGACCTTCAGGACAAAAAGGTCGGCGGCCCCATCCAAGACATACACCACCTGCTCGCCTTCGCTCAGCTGATCGTGGGAGAGTCGGCCACTATGGCCTCGGAAGCCGGCGTCCTCGGCGTACCCGCCGTCTTCATAGCCAAGACGGGACGCGGGTATATCAACGACCAAGAACGGCGCTACGGCCTGGTACGCCACTTCACTGAGGATCGCTTTGCCGAGGCGGTCGAAACCGTCACCGGACTGCTTCACGGCATGCTGCCTGCCGACCTGAGAACGCGAGCGCGGGAGCAACTGCTGAGTGAGAAGATCGATGTGACCGAGTGGATGGTCAGCTACTTCGAGCAGCAGTTCAGCGCGGGCTGACAGCGAGGGATTGGGGGGTCGGCACTACTGGCGGAGTGAAAGCCCGCGTGCTCTCTTACTTCCTGGCCACCATGATGATGTTGCTCGCCACGACAAGTCCGATCAGATCTTCCAGGGCCCACCAGATCGGCTGACGGCCGGTCCGCCAAGTCCGTGAGTAACGAGATACACCTCTCAGGTAGTTCAGAGAATACCTGCGGACGGATGCCTCTCTGAAGCCCGCGTCGTAGGCGAGCCGCTTGATGGACTCGATACAGAACGGATGCCTGTGCGTGTAATCGCGCCAGAATCTGTGCCCGACCCTGTAGATGTCCGGCGTGATGACTACGACGCTGCCCCCCGGCATCAGGATCCGATGTATCTCGCGCAGCAGGAACAGAGGATCCGCGATATGCTCTACGACACTATCGCAACTCACTGCATGGAAGGACGCAACTGCGAACGGCAGGCCATCCGTGATGTCCGCGCGCGCGCACGTCAGGCCACGGGACCGCGCGAGCTTCAATGCGTCTTCGTCTATGTCGATCCCGATGATACGCTCCGGACAATGCTGCAGGAAGTTCCCCGTGGAGCATCCGATGTCCAGAATCCGTCCTCCCAAGGCGGAAAAATGACGGTAGTAGAGCTTCCGCTTCCGCGTTGGCGTCGGGAGGTTATCGCGCTCCGAATAGTAACTCATGCCTTACCAGCCGGTTCGCCACCGGCGCTGTCTCTCGGCCTCACCGGGCCCCGGCGGCCGTCCAACCGGCGTGGAAAGCCCGCTGGCCCCGCGCCGCCGTCTAGCATCCTACGGTTGGCGCGACTCGAGTGAGCCGAGGTGCTCCAGAAACCTGTCATAGGCCTTCCCCCAGGTCCAGCGCTTCACCATCTCCTTTGCCCGGTCACCCATTCGAGCGAGCTCCTCCGAGGGGCCTCCCAGCAGGCCTGCGATGAGATCCGCGATCTCCTCAGCGCCGTACGCCGCCGGGAGCTTGCGACCGTTCTCACCGTCGACGACCGTCTCCTCGACGCCGCCACCCTCGAACGCCACGACGGGCACTCCCAAAGAACCCGCCTCGAGTGGAGTCAGCCCGAACGGGACATCTCTCTCCAGATAGACGTACAGGGTGGCACCGCTCATGTAGCGCAGCACATCCGCATACTCGCTGACAAAGCCGGTCATCAAACAGTATGGCTCGAGCTCGAGCGACCGGATCAACCTGGCGACTCTTTCACGGAGAGGACCGTCCCCAACGATCACTCCGGTAACGTCGACCCCGCGCTGCCTGAGCCTGTGCACGACCTGCACGAACAGGTCGAAGTTCTTCTTCGGAATGATCTTGCCCGTGCTCACCAGTATGTGCTGGCTGCGGATCGGGAGAGCGCGCCGAATGAATCCCGGATCAAGCAGGTCGAGGTCGGGAGGATCGATGCCAGGGCTCGCAATCGCGACGTCGCTGCGGTAAACCCGCACACAATCGTCGCGGACCATCTTCGAGATGGCGACCACCAAATCCGCCCGTCCAGCGAAGAGCTTGTCGAGCCAGCGATACAGAGGCGCCAGAACAGGCACCAGCCAGCTCAGCGGGGGATAGCTGCGTGCGACCAGTCCCGTTTGCCCATAGGCGAAATGCGGCAGCTGCAGACAGAGGAAAACCCGATTCTTCTTGCGTCGCAGGCTGTCAATGAACAACGAAGACAGTGTGTTGTCGTTCCAGTAGATATCATAGTCGCTGTCTTCGGGGACGAGTCTGAACAGAAACGGGGAATAGAGGACATCACACAGGCTCTCGAGAAAATGAAACCGTGTCGGCCGGTGCGCCCAACTCAGCTGCCTGACCTCTACGTCGTCCGGGAGATGGGCAGCCAATCCGGTGGGCAGGTGGCGGGTGACCACAGTCACGCGCTGGTCTCGCCGAACCGCCTCTCGCGCGAATTGAAAACAAAAGTGCTCCGCCCCTGAGTAGGTCTTGAACCGCGGAAACACGTGCACGATTCTCAGCGTGGCAGTCTGCATCACGTCTCCGCAGGAAGTCCTCCTAGGCACCGCAGCGCTGCCGGCGACGTCTCACTGAATTCGACCCGTTGCCAACGGCATAGAGCCTTGGGGCACTCGGAACTCGGCAGGGGAACGAGACAGCGGACCGGGATCCATACTATCAAGGGAATCGCGGCGATTCAAGTCACCTCAACCCATGCCGGAGCTTCCGAGCAGCACGACGACAACAGTAGGGCCTCAGCGCTGCACATTCCGACGGAGAAGAAAGCGATGTATACTCGGGGCAGTCCGGTCTGGGCCGCCTGCGCGTTGGCTTCGCCGCAGCGCAGCGCCTGCTTCAGACTGCTGCATCTCCCACAGACTCGCAGCGGAGCTGACTTGTCTCGGAAGCGTCTGTTCCTTTGGGTAGGTACCTCTCTCGGCCTCTTGCTATTCGCCGCGTTGCTGGTTCACTACGAGCCCGAGTCGGTGTTCGCGCCACTACTACGAACCAGGTTTCACATACTGCTAACAGTGACGGTGATCCTGGGAGCAATCCAGGTACTGAACGCCGTGTCGCCGGTCGTGCTGCTCGGCCGGCCCGAGGAAGGAGAGCTCACGTGGTGGTCGCGTACGCGCGCGTTCCTGGCCTTGCAGCCGCTGACGCTTTTCGCCCCGGGACGCCTGTCCGACTTCGGCGCCTTGCCACTTCTGAGCAGGTTCTACGCACCTGGGCGGCTGGCAAGCTCGATTGTCCTCGACCGATTGGTCACGCTTTTCTTCCTTTTGCTCATGACGCCACTCGCTCTGCGCCTGGTCATTCCGGGTAAGGTGTCGGGTCTCCTAGACCTGATCGTGGTCGTCTGCCTCGTCCTCGTCGGCGCGCTCCCGTTCCTGCTCACGAATCGCAAGGTTCGCGACCTGGCCAATCGCACCTTGCTGCGCCTGTCGCCGGGTGCCCTGCGCGGCTTCGCAGCGCACACCGAGCTGCTCCTCCACTCTGGTCGCACGCGCTTGCTGCTCAACCTGATACTGACCGCACTCAAGACCGTCTTGTCAGCCGCCACGATCTCGCTCCTGGCCGGGAGCCTGGGGTTGTCCCTCGACCTGCTCACCGCAACGTGGATGTCGGTGCTGGTTCAGCTGGCGACCTCCATTCCGCTGTCTATCCAGGGAATCGGCGTGGCCGAGGGCTCGTTGGCCGGCTTGTTCGCGCTCAACGGACTCCCCGGAGCCCTGGCGCTCTCTATTACCGTGATCTCCCGCATCTTGCTCCTGGGCGTCATGGCTGTCATTTACTCTACCACGACGATACCGCTGCTCTCACAGCAGCTTGGGAGTGCACGAGATTGACCGGTCACGGGCTCGGTCCGGCTGCGCGAACGATCGTGACGTCGGCCTTATCTCGCATCTCTCAGCAGGGAGCATGGTGGGTGCTCAGGACGATTAGCATGGGTGCGAAGTGAATGTGTGGCATCGCAGGCACATTTGGATTCGGCGATCTTGACTTGGTACGGGCGATGACAGACGCCATCGCCCACCGTGGACCCGATGGTGAGTACTTCTATGAGGACGGGTCGGTTCGCATGGGGAGTCGCCGCCTGGCCATCTTGGACCCGGAGCACGGGACCCAGCCCATGCTGAACGAGTCCGGCACGGTTGCCGTGATATATAACGGCGAGATCTATAACTACCCCGAGTTACGGACCCAGCTCCTGGCGAAGGGCCACATCCTCAAGACCCGCTGCGACACCGAACTGCTCCCACATCTTTATGAGGACGAGGGGATCGA
>CANPVY010000154.1 GCA_947581845.1 uncultured bacterium
GGCGGGATGACGCGGTTCGCCTCCAGGCGCACGACGTAGCCCGTTTGCGGATCCAGCTGCACGCGACGCACCTCGCTGTAGAGGTTCCCGGGTGAACGTTCCCAGCGCTGCCCCTCCCAGTGGTCCTCGGGCATCCAGACCACATGGCCGTCGGCCCGCTCGAAGCGCTCGTAGACGTTCACGAACGCCTGGACGTAGTACTCGCCCGGCGGGATCTCGCTCAGGCTCTCGACCGGCGAGCCCAGGTCGCTGGCATCGATCACGGCCGGCTGGCCGGGCGCCAGCGATTCCACGTCCCGGCCGAACAGCGGCACCCCTGACCGGCCGATCTGGAAACGCGGCTCGGGCGCGGGCCGGCGCGTGATCATCACGTAGACCCGGCCGGTCACGGGTTCCGAGCGTATCGAATCCGGGTAGGAGATCTCGAAGCGGAGCTCGGTCGCGCCTGGGACTTGGCCGGAGGTGCTCGGACCGGTGGCCTGGGCCGTCAGGCCTTGTGGCGTCATGCCGAGCGCGAGCAGGCCGACGAGTATGGCGGCGCAGACTCTCGCGGAACGTGCTGGTACGCGCTGGACCATGAATTCTCCTCCGTGAACGTGGATCTGGACCTAGTGGTGCTCGAGTCGCGAGCGGTGGTCGCCGAGACGAGACGGGCCTCCGAGAACGAGAAACCCGAATCAGATCAAGCCCAGTGTGATGCTAATGATCGCCTTGTGCAACTCGGCGGCCTTCACGCATCCACCCGTTGCTGGCCGCCCGTGGAAACGGCATCTTTGGGCACAGGCAATTGCACCGTTCTACCTCAAGGGGGGGATCATGATTCCATACGTCCTGACCCTTCTACTCGCCTTTACCACGACGGCTCAACAGACACCCGAGTACAGAATCCAGGCGATTCGCTATGGTACGATCTCACAGTATCCGGTAGCGGGTCTCGTGGTGGGGGCACCTGAAGACGAAAGGCTCGACATCGCTCTGGTGTTCTGGGTGATTCGTGGTGGTGATCGGAACATCCTCTTCGATTGTGGCTTCTATCGTGAGAGCTGGATGGAACATTTCGATATCACGGACTACATCCGCCCTGATGAAGCTGTTCGACTCGCCGGTCTGGATGCGGCTGACGTCACTGATATCATCATCAGTCACGCGCACTGGGATCATATCGGCGGTATCGATCTCTTCCCCAATGCTACGATCTGGATTCAGAAGGCGGAGTTCGAATACTATGTCGGCCCGGCCTGGCAGGAGGGAGGTCGACATGGCGGGATCGATCCGGAGGATATGGTGACGCTGGTGCGCTGCAATACTGAGGGGAAGCTCAGGCTGATTGACGGGGATGATGTAGAGGTTCTTCCGGGGATACGTGCATACACCGGTGGGCGTCATACCTTTGCCTCGCAGTACATTCTCGTCGAGACCGATCCGCCTTATGTCCTCGCGTCAGACAACTGTTACCTCTACCGCAACTTGGAGACACGCTCGCCGATCCCGACATTTGAACCGGCGGATGCACCGTCTAACATAGCGGCGCTGGAACGCATGATCTCCCTGGCAGGTGCTCCCGAACGTGTGATCCCGGGCCATGACCCGCTGCTATTCGAGAGGTTCCCGGGCAACGACCGGATTGCCGCCATCAAGTGACGATACCCATTGAGGCGAACCCCGCCGCCGGGCTAGCCGAGGGCGGGGCTCTCAACTTGTCTGCATTACCGGTGTGACGGCCCCCGATCTGAAAGGTAGCTAGGCACGCCGGCGGAGTCTGCGCCAAGCGATACCTGTCTAGGCGCCCCCTCGGAACCAGAGCCTCTCCCTCCAATCCTCACTCTTCCGGCCGACGGGCATGATGCCGAGCGGCTGATGGTCTTCCGGAAGCCCGAGCACATCCTGCACATCACGGTCGCGAAAGGCACCGATGAACACGCTGCCCAACTCCAGCGCTTCAGCCTGGAGCCAGATGTTCTCTCCGGCTGCACCGACCTCTATGTGCACATATCGCTCCGCCCGCTCACCGTACTTGACCGCCGTTCGCTCGTAGACCGCGGTGATCACGAATACCGCTGGTGCGTCGACGATCGAACTCTGCATAAGGGCCGCGTCAGCGAGTGTCTGTCTGCGGTCGCCGTCGCCGACGTGCTCCAGGGCGTGTTCCAGGGGCACGTACCGGTACACCCCTGGCTCGAGCTCATCTACCGCGCCGGCTACGAGGTAGAGCTCCAGCGGATACAGCGCGCCCGCGGACGGCGCGGTGCGGAGGCCGCCCATCCACTTCCATTCGCTGCCGCGCCACACTGACGGAGCATCCTCGATGCGCTCTGTGACGCCCTGCGCGGCCCAGAGGAGCTGTGAGATCTCGGGCAGCGATAGAGACGCATCTTTGAAGTGCCTGACCGAGCGCCGCTCAGTCAAGGTGCGCTCTAGTGATGTCGCGCCGTCTTGACGCGGTGCCGGCAGCGCAATCAGACGACCAGATGGGCCAGTCTCTTGCGCGGCCAGCTTGGAGACCTCCCCGATGAAGGCTGAGAGAAGGATGCTGCAGACAGCGAGCGCGCATCTGCGGATGGCGAATAATTCGCGGAACTCACCGGCAGCAAGGAGCTTCAGCATAGGCACCTCCCGCAGTGTCCCAGCCTGAATCGCGGGGATGGTTTGAAACGACATGCTTGCACAGAGGCGAGTTTGCTGCAAGATATTTGTCCATTCGAGGACGCGCCAGGCTGGTGAGTTCCGATGGTCGTCATCGTTAGCGAATAGCACGGGCAAACGGCGCTTGAGCTGCGGCCCATGCTGAGCCATCCCTGGGCATCTGGTGAGGAGATCCTCTATCACCTGACCGAGATTTTCATCGTCCTGAGTGAATACGACGAGGCCCTCGATCACCCAGAGACCCTTCTCTCAGTTCGTAGCCAGGTCAGCCCGTGGCGGCTCCGTCTCGATCCGGTCTTCGATCCGCCGCGTGACCAGCCGCACTTCCAGGCGCTGCTGGCCAGACACGATTAGCGTCGGGCTGTGACAGGTGGTAAGAGGAACCCCGCCGCCAGGCCAACCGACGGCGGGGCATTCAACTTGTGTCGCCGTGACCAGCGTCACGGGCTGGCGGCCCCTACTGTTGAGTCATCGGATCGACGATCCTGAAGGTGGCTGCGGTTCGCCAGAGCGCCTGCGCGGGCGGCTGCCACCTCAGGTAGGCGGGCATGTTGAAGAACCAGTCACCTAGCCTGAGCCTCCAGTCTGCAGATGTCCAGTAGATGTAGTGACCCGGGCAGTTGTAAGACTCGAAGGTCACGAGGTCGGTGCTCGCGAGCCCGGGAATGATTCGGAAGGTCGCATCCTCCTTGAAGAGTTGATCATCGCTCGCCTGATGCAAGTGAAACACGAAGTTCTGGTGTCGCAGGTAGTATCCCGGATAGTTCAGCGACTCGAACGAGATCCAATTGGGGTCCGCCAGACCGGGAACGATCCTGAACGTTGCGTCCTGTCTATCGAGAGCCGACCCGACGGGTGTGACCTCGCCGCGGAAGGATCTGTGACGCACGTAGTAAGGCCCCTGCACCACCTGGAGTGAGTGGAGCGTCCCCACGGCCACGTCCGGTGGCGGAACCGCCTCCCGCGAGATGAAATAGACGAGACTCCACTGACGGTTCCCATTCTCCCGTACCACGGGCACACGAATCGCATACTTGTTGTACTCGCCGGCACTCTCGAACAGGTTGACGTCGAGTGGCCCTGGCGCCGTGCCCGATGTCAAGGTCAAGAGCGTGCCCTCGTCGAAGACGGCGATCATGATCGGGTAGAGGTCGTCTCCCCGGCCTGCGGCTCGCATGAATATCTGAGCGGTCTGCCTGAGGGTCTCGATACCAGTGGCGATCAGCGCCGGGAAGTTCCCTGCGAAGAGGGCCAGTGCGCTCGCGACCCCCGCTCCCATAGCCTCCATCAGATCCTGGGTCGATGGCCCCCCGGGGTCGGATTCGATGACCTGATACAGGTAAATGAGCGGATACGTCGGCCGCCGGTGCTGCGGCGATGTCTCGGTGACGCTGAACACGTTTGTGAGCCCCGTCAGGAAGCGTTCGCTGTTGCGCACCATGTTCTGTGCCTTGTCCGTGACGCCGCGCCGCATGTAATCCGGCGAGTCAGCCGACCAGACCACGTACGGCTCCTCTTCGTCACAGCCCCACTCCCAGCCCACGTCGTCGGCACAGCGATGCGACTTGATAGCGGCGAGGTAGATGCGGAACAGCTGCAGGCTGTCCTGCTGAGGCGGCGGCGCGGGCAGCTCGAGCGTCTGAACGCCCGGCTGAAGTTCGAGTTCAGGGCGCTCCATCTGCATCGGCTGCACCACGCGCAGGCTGCGGACCGTCTGCATGTCCACCCCTTGTTGTGTTGAAAGGGCGCGCAGCTGTGCGTTCCGCACATTGGGCTGTACCTCAGCCTGAAATGGCTGCAGTCTCTGGGAGAGCGTGCGGATGAAGGTGTTGGACACCTCCGCCGCATCTAACGCCTGCGACAACTCGTCTTCGAACTCCGACTTGCCACCCGGATAGCCGGCCGCATGTCGCTGCAAGGTGTGGCTGAGCGTGAAGACGAGGTCGGGATCGCTCTGCTGGATCAGCTCGCGAAGCTCCGCGGTCTGACGCTCGGACAGCATCCGGTTCATCGCGGACGCGTCCACCGACTGCACCCGGACCTCACCGCTTTGTACTTGGTCGGAGATGTTCTGGAGGAATCCCCGGCCGGTAGTCTCCGCGCCCCTGGGGAGTATGCCGACCGTTACGACGAACGAATTCAGACCGCTGAGCTCGGGATCAGGCGCTCTGGTCAGCTGGCCGATACGCAGCTGGAAGGAGAACGTGCCCGCTTCCGCCGTCTGCTCGGCGACACCGGTGTTGATGGCCCGCTGGATGTCGGCCAGTGATCGGGGCTGCTGCCTCCGCATCACTCGGGGCCGCACCATCAAAGGAGCCGCCCGTGTCGGTGCGAACGCCACGGTAACCTGCGTCCCGTTAGGCCAGAGAGGCACATCAAATTCGAATGTCTGAGCCGGCCGCAGGTTGATCCTATGGGTAGTCTGGCGGGCGGCGCCCTGCGGCACCTCATCCTGGGCCAGTGCCAGCGATGCGGGCGCGGCGATGAGAAGCAGCAGCGCTAGCGCCGCTAGCAGCCTGTTCAGCGCGGCTGAGTTTGTCATGACACCCTCCGTTGAAAACCGGCCGATCCAAATCTGGGCTGGGCAGTACGGCGGCTGTACGCGTTTGGAAAGCGTTGAGCACCCTACGATGAGGGCGCCGGTTTGTCAACGGCGGTGGCGGGCGGAATCTGACTGTCGGCCGGCTATCCTTCCTCTACTCTCGTGGCCGTCCACTCGACTTCACCGCGCGATGTCTGATATGTGCCCTTGGCGGTATCACCTTCGACGGTTCCGCTGTAGGTCATCTCGAAGCTCCGCTCGCCTCTCGAGAACACCACGGTGAACGAGAGCTTGTTCCCTTCCACGGATCCGTTCTGGATCGGCACGGAGCCCATCCGCGTCTCCATCGTACCGGTGAGCGAGCTGCCGTCCTGCTCGAAGGTCACCTTGCGGGTCATGGTGCCTCGCGGGGTCTCCGAGCTGATCTCCCAGACCCCTGACATGTCGACGGCGCGCTCCTGCGCCACGGGCTCCTGACTCCTCGCCGGAACGGCTGCGAGCAGGGCGAGAAGTGTGCCGCCCAAGAACGCGTGAGCGTGTTTCATGTGATGCTCCTCCTTCTTACTCGTAGCGCAACGCCTCAATCGGATCCAGCAAAGACGCCCGGCGGGCGGGCCAGATCCCGAAGAATATTCCGACCGCGGCGCTGAAGGTCACGGCGAGCAGCACAGCCTGCGGCGAGACGAAGGTGTTCCAGTTGGCGAGTCTCGACAACGCCACGGCTCCACCGGACCCGGCGATGATGCCGACTACACCGCCCATCATGCAGAGTACGAGCGCCTCGATGAGGAACTGCATCAAGATGTTGCGCTTGGTCGCTCCGAGCGCTTTGCGGACTCCGATCTCACGGGTACGCTCGGAGACCGATACCAGCATGATGTTCATGATCCCGATGCCGCCCACCAGCAGACTTACGGCCGCGATGGCCGCCAACAGGAAGGTGAAGGTCTGGGTGGTTTCCTCCATGGTCTCCAGGAACTCCGTTCGATCGCGAATCTGGAAGTCGTTGTCCCTCCCTGGAGCGATGCCGTGTTCTCTGCGCATGATCCGCTCAATCTCGATCATTGCGACGGTCACGGAGTCGGGATGGACAACCTGCACGGTGATCGAGTTGACGCGGTCACTGCCGAAGATTCGATACTGTGCGGTCTGGAGCGGAATCAGGATCTGTTCGTCGGGATCGTGCCAGCCGCCCATGGTGCCCTTCTCCTCCAGAACACCGACGATCTCGAATGGTATGCCCCGGATCAAGATCTGCTGGCCGATCATGGCGGCCCGATTCGTCTCGAGCATGTCGGGGACGGCGTAGCCGAGCACAGCGACTCTCTTGCGTGCGAGACCGTCCCCCGCCGTGAACATCCTTCCCACCGCGATCCCGTAGTTGTTGACGGGAACGAACTCGGGGACGGTGCCCATGACGCTCACATTGATATTCTTGTTCCCGTACTCTATCTGCTGAGAACGCCTCAATTCAGGGACCACGGCGGTCAGGACGTGCGCGTCACGGCTGAGTGCCGTCGCATCATCGGTGGTGAGACTCACGCGGTCTGCGCTGGCGATCCCGCGATGGAAGGACTGCCCCGCGTAGACGGAGAGCAGATTGGTGCCCAGTGACTGAATCTGGTCTTGCACCGCCTTCTGCGCACCGGTGCCGAGGGCCACCATGGTGATGACCGCGGCCACCCCGATCACGATGCCGAGCATGGTCAAGAAGGAGCGCAGCTTGTTCGCCCGGATCGCGCTGAGTGCTACCCTGATGACTTCGCCGAACAGCATATGGCGTTCCCCTTCTCTAAGTGCGAAACCCCAGCCTATCGCCGCTGCACGCCGGGTATTCCGCCGGGCCGGTTCGCGACACGCTCCTGGAACTCCCGCTGACTCGCCAAGAGGCTGGCACTGGGTAGCACCAGTACCGTGTCTCCAGCGGTCAGACCTGAGACGACCTCTGAGTAGTCCAAGTCAGTCAGGCCCGTGCGGACGGGGACGGGAGTGGGTACCCGGTTGCGCACCACGAAGACGATGTAGTTGCCGCCCGCGAGCGCAACGTCGGTGACGCTGCCTTCCTGCCCGGGTCCGCCCGGACCGCCCGGGGCGCCCGGACCGCCGGGACCACCCCCGGCTGCCTCTCTCAGGCGCTGCATCAGTGCTCGCTCCTCCGGCGTCAACGACTGGAAGACGGCTCGCATGTCGCTGGCTCCCTCGAACTTCGTCTGCAGAGCGCGGACCGCTTCGGCGCTGACGCCTTCGGGGAGCGTGACCTCGCGTCCGCGCCAGGTGACGGTCGTGCCGGAAGCGTTGCCGGCCGTGGCAGCGACCGGCGAACCCTCTCCGCCCGCGCGCGGTGCGGCGGTCCGTTGCGCAGCGGCGAGCTGTTCTGCAACGGCATCGGGATCGAGACCTAGCACTTCGGCGGCCGAGCTCACGTCACGCTCGGTCCTCAGCGCGGCGTTCGGGATAGCCAGGACATCTTCGCGGGCCCCCACATGTACCTCGACCTCCGCGTTCATCCCCGGCTTGAGCAGCGCCCTGGTGTTGGGGATTCGCACTAGCACCGGGAACATTGTGACGTTCTGTGTCACGGTTGCCTGCGGCTCGATCTTCAGGACACGCCCGCTGAACGGGCGGTTCTGGTACGCATCCACCGTGATGGTGACCTCCATGCCGGGCTGGATCTTGCCGATGTCGGTCTCATCGACGAGGGCGCGAACCTGGACGGTGTCGAGGTTCGCCATCTGCAGCAACACGGTGCCGCCACCGACTTCTCGGGTAGCGGAGGAGATGACGCTGCCGACCTCGATGTTCTTCTGGATGATCACGCCGGAGATGGGCGCTTTCACCTCGGTGTCCTCGGCGGAGATGCGTGCGTCTTCCAGCGAGCGTTCCGCACGTACCAGCTGCGCCTGGGCGCTGGCGACCGCGAGCTTCGCGTCCTCGTACTCCTGCTCGGTGATCGACTGAGTCTTATGCAGTTCTTCCGAGCGGCGGAGCTTCGACTGAGCGTTCTCGAGCTGGGCCTGCGCGAGTGTGAGGTCTGCCTGAGCCTGACGCAGTGTGGCCTGCGGAACCCGTGGGTCCACTCGGACCAGCAACTGGCCGGCGGTCACGAGGTCACCGGTCTCGACGGTGACCTCGAAGATCTCGCCCGATGCTTTCGATTTGACATCGACGGTGGTGATCGGCTCCACGACGCCCGCTGCACTCGCCGAGACCACGATATCCCGAGTCGAGACCGGCACCATCTGATAGACAGGGGCCACGGTCTCCTCGCCGTTGCGGATGAGGAGGACCGCGACGACGGCGATCACGGCAACGACGGCTACTATGATTGCTATGCGCTTCATGCGATTCTCTCGGTTATGACGTCCTGTTCAATCAGGCCGTCCAGAAGATGGATCTGGCGGCTCGCGTGAGCAGCTATGTCGCGTTCATGCGTGATCAGTACGATGGTCTGGCCGCCATCGTGCAACTTCTCGAAAACCTCCATGATCTCGGCGCTGGTCTGGCTGTCCAGGTTACCCGTAGGCTCGTCGGCGAGCAGAATACTGGGCTCGTTCACCAGCGCGCGGGCAATGGCCACTCGCTGCCGTTCGCCGCCGGAGAGTTCGCTGGGACGGTGATCCATGCGGTCCGCCAGACCGACCCGCTCCAGAGCGCCCGCGGCCTGCTGGCGCCGCGCCTTGGCGGGCACTCCCGCGTAGATCAGCGGTAATTCGACATTGTGGAACGCCGTCGCTCGAGCCAGGAGATTGAAGGTCTGAAATACGAAGCCGATCTCCTTGTTACGGACCCGGGCCAGCTCATCATCGTCCAGCTCGCTCACCTTCTGGGCGTTGAGCCAGTACTCGCCCGAGGTGGGTGTGTCGAGGCAGCCGAGCAGGTTCATCAGGGTCGACTTGCCCGACCCCGACGGTCCCATGATCGCGGTGAACTCGTTGCGGCGGATCTGGAGATCAACGCCCCTCACGGCACGCACCACTGCAGCTCCGAGCACGTAGTCTCGGGTCAGCTTGAGGGTGAGGATGGCGACCTCCGCTGTCGGCCTATCGCCGGCCCAGGAAGCGATCTGCTTGGTGCTGATCATAGCTCTCTCCCAATGAGAGCTTCGATCTGTGCCTTGGCCACCAGGTAGTCCAGGCGGGCTTGAACGATATCGACCTCGGCCTGGTCCAGGTTGACCTGCGATGCCAGCACTTCCACGATGGTGGCCGCCCCGAGACGATAGCGTTCCTGTTGAACGCGCAGGTCCTCCTCCGAGGCCGCGCGACTGACCAGGGCGATCTCGAGTCGCGTCTGGGCCGAGGTCAGCGAGGCGAGGTGCTGGGTCAGCTGGGCGTTCACCTGTCTGCGGGCGTCCTCGGCTTGGGCGCGCGCGTTGTCACGATTCACCGCGCTACGGGTGCGATTGAGCTCACGGGTGAATCCGTTGAACAGCGGCCACGAGGCGCTCAGGCGAACTGACCAGCTGGGATCTAGTTCGTTGTACTCCTGGCCTGACCAGGACCTGGAGTAAGAGGCGCTAATCTGCGGCAAGTACTGTGAGAAGGAAGCCGAATATTGAGCGTCGGCCGCTGCTGCTTGGGCGTCGGCTTGATAGATCGCCGGAGACTGGGTCAGCGCCTCCTCGCGGACCGTGGTCGTGTCGATTTCACTGATGACCAGCAGCCGTTCCTCGCGGACCGTGTTGACCCTGCCTTCGACTCCGATCAGGCGAGCCAGCTCCGCTTCGGCGGTAGCGAGCTGGGTCTCCGCGTTGAGCATCTGAAGCCTCGCGTTGGCGACTTCGACGGTCGAGCTCAGGGTGTCGGACCGAGTCGCCGTGCCGGCGGCCAGCTTCTCTTTGGCAATCTTGAGTTGCCCGCTGGCGCGCTCGATGCGCGTCTCGGAGACACGCACCAGTTCCTCGGCGGCAAGCGCGTTGAAGAACGCTTGCTTGGTCTGGAGTGTGGTCTGGAACCGCTGATTGACCAACGACGCGTCGGCCGCTGTGGCGTCGGCACCGGCCGCGCGCCCGTCGTATAACCGACTCAGGCCATCGAATACCACCAAAGAGGCGCTGAGACCGGCCGAGTACGATTTCGACGACGCCGTGACCGTGCGCTGGGTGGCCTGGTCATAGCGGGTGCTGGAATTCTTGCTGGCACCGGAGCTCAGACTGATGTTCGGCAGCCAGCTACCGATGACTCGGCGCTTGCTAGCAGCCGCCGAAGTCACCTGACCGCGGGCCTGCACCATAGCCGGCTGCACCTGGACCGCCATGCGGATGGCTTCGTCCAAGGTCACGGACCGTGTTTGAGCAGCGGCGGGAAACGCGATCACCATTACCGCTAGCGCAGCCAGGCCGCAGCCCCTATTCAGGACCTTTGCCTCCACGTTTTCTGTCTCCCTTGGTCTTGCCAGGCTCGAGGTGCGCGGTACTTGTCTCGGTGACCTGCACGCGTCAGAGCCGTCAGCTTAGCCAGTCACACCTCTATTACACATGACAAGTCGTCGGCGTTGAGCGTTAGTCTTTGTCGGGACTTACGAGCCTGGAGAGGAGCGCGGCCGTGAGGGAGGGGCCTGTGTAAAGGGCTACAGGTCCGCCAGCGCCTCCAGCACGGTCCCGGCGCTCAGGAGCTCCGGGAGGATCCGGGGCGGGACCCCGGGCTCGGCTGAGTAGAGGACGTAGAGCGGGACACCGCTCCTGCCGAAGCTGCGCAGAGCTTCCGTGATCTGCGGGTCCCACTTCGTCCAGTCGGCTTTGAGTAGTGCCACGTCGCGCGCCCGGAACGCTTCTTGAACTGCAGCGTCCGCCAGTGCCACCCGCTCGTTCACCTGACAGGTCAGGCACCAGGCCGCCGTGAAGTCGACGAACACCGGCCGGCCCTCGGAGCGGAGTTCCTCCACACGGGCGCGGGAGAAGGGCTGCCACTTACTGCCGAGCCGCACGCCCGGGTCGTCGGACACCATGCGGGAGCCGGCCCAGGCCAGGGCCCCGACCAGAAGCAGTATGAGGGCGGCCACCGTTCGGGCGACGGCCCGTGCGGTCCCGGTTCGGGACGGAGCGCTCCAGCGTGCCAGGATCCAGGCCGCCAGGCCGAGGAAGATGAGGGCCAACAGGAGCAGGGAGGCCCCGTCCACGCCGGCCTGACGGCCGAAGACCCAGAGCAGCCACGCGACCGTGGCGAAGAGCGGGAAGGCGAGGAACTGCTTCAGGCTCTCCATCCAGGGACCGGGCCGGGGGAAGCGACGCAGGAGCGCCGGTGACGCGGAAAGCGCCACGTAGGGCAGGGCCATTCCGATCCCGAGGGCCGTGAAGACCACGAGCCCGTGGAAGGCCGGCCGGGCCAGGGCGAAGCCCAGGGCGGCGCCCATGAAAGGGGCCGTGCACGGCGTGGCCACCACCACGGCCAGGACACCCGTAAGCAGGGAGTTCCCGTAGCCGGACCCTCGGGCGACGGCACCCAGTCGGGTCAGTGACGCCCCCACTTCCACGACGCCCAGGAAGAGGAGCCCCAAGGCGAAGAAGAGCAGGGCCATGAAGGCCACGAAGAGGGGCGACTGGAGCTGAAAGCCCCACCCCAGCTGCCGTCCTGCGGCCCGCAGCAGGAGCAGCGCCGCGGCCAGCATCCAGAAGCAGATCAGGACGCCAAGCCCGTAGGCGGCTCCGTGCAGGCGCGCCCCGGCCGGATCGGTGCCGCCCTGCTCCACGAACCCGAGCACCTTGATGGACAGTACGGGCAAGACGCAGGGCATCAGGTTCAGTAGCAGCCCTCCCAGAAAGGCAAAGGCCAGGGCCAGGAACAGGGTGAGCGGCTCTCGGGAGCCCGGGGAGGCCGCGGCCACCGGCGTCTCCGCACGCCCAGCTTCACCCGTGATCACCTCCGGGGCGATGGCCAGGGCCGTGTACGGCGCGTCGGCCTGCGGCGCCCGCACGAGCAGGACGCCTTCGAGCCGGTCGGCGGGGCGTAGGGCGAAGTCGGACTCCGAGAGGCGGATCCGCAACCCATCGCCGGCTCGGGCCACGGGCTGGGGCGCGGCGTGGTCGATCACGCCGCCCGCAGCCGCGAAGAAGGGGTTCTCTGGGAGTGAGACGACTCGACCCGAGGGTGGAGACACGTCGAGCACGTAGCCGGAGGAGGTGTAGCGGGCCGCGATGCTCCAGCCCTGCTGCGGCACGGGCAGCCGGGCCCGGGCCGCCGCGAAGGCGTCGGCCCAACGGCGATCGGGCTCGGGCGCGGCATCCCGCACCGGGAGCTCCACGCTTACGTCGGCGCTGGCCGGATAGCAGGGCTCTTCACAGATCAACCAGTCCGCCCGAGCGGCCAGGGTCACCGTCGTTCCGACGGCGAGGTCCGAGGGCGGCCGGATCTCCACCACTAGGAGCACCTCCCGTTCGTACCCGTAGCTGACCAACGGCGGCCGTTCGATACGGGAGGGATAGGGCCACTGGATCTCACCCGCCTCGAAGCCATCGGGAAGCTCCCACTCCAGGCTGGTCGGGATCCCCGAGTCGCCGGCGTTCCGCCAGTAGGAGTGCCACCCTTCCTCCATGACCAGGCGGAGCCCTACGCTGAAGGGCTGCCCGGGGCGCATGGAGGCGACCTCGGATAAGAGCCAGGCGTCGCTGTGGGGACTGGGGTCGCCGGGCTCCTGGGCCGCGAGAACAGACGAGATGAGGAGGGAGAGTAGCAGCAGGCGCCCCCACTCTCCCCAGCGAGTGAGGCCCATGAGCCCTACTTGTACTTCACGCTGCAGCCGTAAGGCTGGGTCGTGGGGACACTCACCGGCTCACCGGCCATGGCCTCCTCGATGGCCGCCACCAGGTAGTTGTGAGCGCCCTCTAGGGTTTCGATCCGCGCACTGGGCTTGTCGTCGATGGCGCCGTTATAAAGGACAGTCCCGGCCGGATCGATGAGCACCATCTGGGGAGTGGTCCGGGCGCCGTAGAGGCGGCCCACGGTACCGTCGGGATCCAAGAGCACCGCCGCCGCGGCGCTGCCCACCTGCTCGCTACGGCTGTTCATCTGGTCGGGCGGGAAATGGCCCTGCTTGCCCGGTGCCGACGAGACGATGGCCAGCCAGACGACGCCCTTCTCCCCGTAGGTCTGCTGCAGCGACTGCATGTTCCCGCTGTTGTAGTGCTTGCGCACGAAGGGGCAATCGTAGTTCAGCCACTCCAGGACCACCCACTTGCCCTCGTAGTCTGAGAGCGTGTGCTCATGGCCGTAGGTGTCCGGCAGCGTGAAAGCGGGGGCGGGCTCGCTGATCTCTGCTTGAGCTCCCTGGGCCGCGAGTTCCGCTGCCGCAGCCAGCGAGACCAGGATGATCGCGGCCACGAGCGAAGACAGGACCTTCGTTCTCATCTGGGACTCCCTTGTTCGGTGCCTGTGGTCTGTAATCTGTTGGGGTGAGCATACGCCGGGAGGGGGTGGCAAGTTCCCGGCGGCCCCCTCTTCTTGCCGCGGTGAAGAATAGCTCTTGGACGCCTCTTGCGCCGCTACTCGGCACGCAGGGCGACAACCGGGTCGACCAGCGTCGCGCGCCGCGCCGGGAAGAAGGTTGCCACGATCCCGGCGACCAGGAGTGCCAGGGCGGCGGCGGTGAAGGTCAGCGGATCGAAGGGGCTGACACCGTAGAGGAAGAATGCCAGGCTGCGAGTCACGCCGAGCCCGATGGCGACCCCGAGCACGACGCCGAGCAGCGCGAGGACGGCGCCTTGGCGCATCACCATGGACACGACGTCACGGTTCCGTGCGCCGAGCGCCATGCGGATGCCCATCTCCTGAGTTCGCTGCGAGACCGAATAGGCCATCACGCCGTACACGCCGGCGAGCGCCAGGACCAGCGCGATCAGGGCCACCGCTGACATGATCTTGGCCATGATCGTGTCGCCGCCCAGGTTCTCGTCGATCAGGGCCTTCAGCGGCCGGACGTTGTATGCCGGTAGGTTGGGATCGATGGCCAGAACCTCCTGGCGCACGGACTCTACCAGCGTCTCGGGAGGCACGTCGGTCTCGATCACCCAGTCTAGGTATCGGTCGTCGTCCTGATAGGCCGAGAAGTAGACCATGGGCCCGACGCTCTGCACGTCGTTGTTGTAGTAGGCGTTAGCGACGACACCCACGATCTGCTTGGGCCCGGAGTAGACCAGCAGCTCACGGCCGATCGGGTTCTCGCCGGGCCAGTGCCGCTCGGCCATCGCCTCGTTGATGACGATAACGCGGCGACGGTCCGGCCGGTCGATATCCTCGATTACGCGCCCCTGCAGCGTGGGTATGTCCAGCGCCTCGAAGTAGCCCGGCGAGACGTCTCGGGTGCTCGTGATCTTGCGCTGCAGGTCGCTCTCGATGTCCTCGCCGGGGAGCCAGTAGTAAGTCCCGGTGTTCCCATGCAGCGGCAGGATCGTCGTCGCGCCGACGCTTCTGACGCCGGGAAGCGACGAGAGTCGCTCGCGCAGTTCGGTATGGAAGGCGATGGTGGATGCCGAGTCCGGGTACTCGTTATCGGGCAGCACGAGCATGAAAGCCAGCACGTCGGACTCGTCGAAGCCGCGCTCGGCCAGGCGAATGTTGATGAAGCCACGGACGAGGAGTGCCGACGACACCAGCAGCACCAGAGCCAGCGACACCTCGACGACGACCAGCGCCTTCCTGAGACGCGTGCCCTTAGCCGCCGTACCGCCACGACCACCCTCCTTGAGTGACTCCACCATGTCCAGCTTTGTGTTTTGGATCGCGGGGGCGAGGCAAAC